>JABDNG010000055.1 GCA_013001045.1 Woeseiaceae bacterium
GACTATCGTACAAGGTAGCGCGGGTCTCGCAGATGATGCGCTGCAGGGGATACCTGCGGACGTCGTCATGCTGGGAATAGGCGGCCTTGGGAGCCTGGGCCAAAGCTATGCCGAACGTTACTGGCAAGGCCTCATCACGGCGACCGGCGCACACAGCGTATACCCGATTCATTTCGACGACTTTACTAAGCCCTTCGGCGAGATTGTGGCGCAGCCAAAAATTCTCGGTAATCTTATGACCATTAGCGGCTGGCTCGAGACGTTTCGCAACAAATGGGATAATGACGCGAAATTATTCATGCCAGAATTCGGACAGCCTATCGCAGTTTATGCACAACCCGTGCCCGAGATCTGATCGGATCTCGATGCGTCGAGCAAGTTACAGAGAGACTCACGGCCACTAATCAGCGCTTCCTTGCGCTCCCGGCTGAGTCGCTTGACGCGGTACTCCAATGTGGACGCAACCGCCCGATCGCCAACCTGCTCGGCGAACGCCAGTCGCAGTGGCCCTCTTCCTCTGAGGTATTTCGCGCCGCGAGGGCCCGATTCGTGCTCCGTCATTCGTTTTTCGACGTCGGCGGCAATACCTGTGTACAGGGTATCGTCCGCACAGCGCACGATGTAGAGGCTGAAGATCGTACCGCTCATGCCCGGGCCGGTCAGGCGTTACCGCCAACCAGCGTATCGCCAAACACGCGAAATGCCCCCACTTCGATACTCTCGAGGTTGTCCGCCGTCTCCGCATAGGTCAGGACAATCTCCGTGGCTCCATCCAGCGTTTCCGCAGGTTCATGCAAACGCAAGGTGAGAACGTTGCCGGTCATCGTCGCTTCCCGAATCAGATCGTGGCCCCCAAATTGCTGATCATTGATCTCGATATAGATTGATTCGTCAAAATCTTCCTCGATCGTCCGCATCAACAATAGATAGTCGCTTATATCACCCTCCTCTGATGTCTTTGCGAAGAACAGCATCGTGGCGTTGTCGCGAACATCAAAAGCAACGGTGTCGTATTGGCGGGTTTCGGTCATCGGTCTCTCTGTTTATCCAGCGTCTGTTGTATCAGTTCGTCCTTCTCTTGCCAAATCTCACCAAGCCAGCGGTGGACGCGGCGGCGAAATTCCCGATCGTCTTCATAATCTCCGGATGCCAGCCACTCATCGACGGCTCGTTGCCGAACATCAATGATCACTGGCACATGGTCACCACAGCACATGTCCCAGAATTTCACAGCACCGTCCGGATAAATCAGCGTGACGTCGAGAATACTGTCGAAGTGTTCTCCCATCGCGGACATCGCGACGGCGAAACCGCCAGCACGTGGTTTCAACAAGTGGCGGTAGGGCGAATTCCGCCTGTCGCGCTTTTTCTCGCTGAATCGGGTCCCTTCGAGAAAGTTGATGACTGACGTCGGAGTGTTCTGAAATTTCTCGCAGGCCCGTCGTGTCGTTTCCAGATCCTTGCCTTTCATATGCGGGTTCTTGGCGAGGTACGATTTCGAATAACGCTTCATGAACGGCATATCCATCGCCCACCAGGCAACACCGAGAAGCGGAAACCAGATAAGCTGTCGTTTTATGAAAAATTTCAGGAATGGGATGCGCCGATTGAAGGCTTTTTGCAGGACGAGTATGTCCACCCAGGTCTGGTGATTCACCATCACGAGGTACCAGTTGTTCTTGCTGAGATCGTCCAGACCACGCGCCTGCCAGTCGATCGATCCGGCCGTCTGAAGAAGCGCCGAATTGACGCTTATCCAGTTTTCGCCCATCCCCATCAAGATGCGCGTGATTTCGCGCCGGAATGACGCGATGGGTACGACAAACTTGATAAGTGCTAAGACGAAGATGGGAACGAACCAGAAAATCGTATTTATCGTAAAACCAGCGAATACGAGAATGCCACGAAGCTGGCGAAGAAATGCGGTCACTAGGGTCGCTACCGATATGATGGGAATTGCATCTTAGCTCGAAATCACCATGCACAGTATGGTATCGCGCAACTTGCATCATTGACGACACCTGAGCGCCTTTACGCGCCAATGCGACGGCGTTACCATGCGGCCCGCCCACCAGAATCTTCGGACCTAGCCCAGATGACAACTGCGAAAAGAATCGACGGAAAAGCCAAGGCCGACCAACTGGCCGCGTCCATCACGGAACAAACGGCTGCCCTGCTGCGCGAGCACGGCCTCAGACCCGGCCTGGCGGTTGTCATCATTGGCGACGACCCGGCAAGCCAGGTCTATGTACGCAACAAGAAGCGAAGAGCCGAGGCCTGCGGGTTCTTTTCCGTTCAGCACACGCTCGCCGAAGACACGTCACAGACCGATGTTCTGAAGCTCATCGACTCGCTGAATAATGACGAAGCTATCCATGGCATTCTCGTTCAGCTGCCGCTGCCTGAGCACCTCGACGAACAAACCATTACGCAAGCCGTCGCGCCAACAAAGGACGTTGATGGCTTTCACTTTGTGAATATTGGCAAACTCACGGCAGGACATACCGCCGACGCGTTTGTTCCGTGTACGCCGGCGGGTTGCATGCTCATGATAGAGGATGAGCTCGGTCCCGACCTGTCGGGAAAGAATGCCGTTATCATTGGACGCTCGAACATCGTCGGCAAACCGATGGCCAGCCTTCTGCTGCAGCGTAATGCGACCATTACCATAACGCACAGCCGCACCGCAGACCTTTCGGCCGTCGTCAGCAATGCGGATATCGTCGTCGCGGCCGTCGGTCGTGCAAACATGGTCAAAGCCGACTGGATAAAGCCGGGTGCCGTCGTTATCGATGTCGGCATCAACCGCGTTGAAACAAGGATTGACGGCGAAACCAGGTCTCGCCTGACAGGCGATGTGGACTATGATGACGTCTGCTCGGTTGCCGGCGCAGTGACACCCGTGCCCGGCGGCGTAGGACCGATGACCATTACGATGCTCATGTTCAATACGCTGCGCTCAGCCCGACTGTCCGCTGGCCTCGAGGGCTGACGACGCTTCAATCCACCCGGAACGCTCCGCACTGGCCTGCAGGATGAACACATGCAACGAAGCGGTGAAGACTTTCGCACCATCTGGCTGAAACCGGATGACCGGTCGGTTGTGCAGATTATCGACCAGCGCCTGCTACCCCACGAGTACCGCGTGCATGATCTTCGCTCCTGGCAGGATGGACTCGTTGCCATCGCCGACATGTACGTGCGAGGCGCACCGCTGATCGGCGCTACGGCGGCGTGGAGCCTTTACCTCGCCGCGTTGCACGGCGCCGATCCCGCGTCCACGGTGCGAGAGGCCGCGGCCGCATTACTGAAGTCACGTCCGACGGCGGTCAATCTGCGCTGGGCAATCGAGCGAACTCTCGCGCTGGTCGATCAGGCTGCGCCCGGTGCCGTGTTGGCCGACATCATCCGTGCCGACGCAGAGGCGATTTGCGACGAGGACATCGAAATCAGCCGCGGCATCGGCATGCATGGCGTTGCCTTGCTCGAGGCTATTTCGCGGCAGAAAGCCGGCGCAACCGTCAACGTACTGACGCACTGCAATGCCGGATCGCTCGCAACCATCAACTGGGGAACCGCAACGGCGCCCATTTACTTCGCGATGCAGCGCGGCATCGATGTCCATGTCTGGGTTGATGAAACCCGGCCGCGCAACCAGGGATCGCAATTAACGGCCTGGGAACTCGCCGCCAACAAGGTCCCGCACACTCTGATTGTCGACAATGCCGGCGGTCACCTCATGCAGCACGGGGAGGTCGATATCGTTATTACCGGTACCGATCGGACAACGCGGTGTGGCGACGTCGCCAACAAGATCGGCACGTATCTGAAAGCACTTGCTGCACATGACAACGGCATCCCCTTCTACGTCGCTCTGCCTTCAACGACGATCGATTGGGACAGTCGAGACGGTTTGAT
Organism: Woeseiaceae bacterium; assembly: GCA_013001045.1. Classification (GTDB taxonomy): domain Bacteria; phylum Pseudomonadota; class Gammaproteobacteria; order Steroidobacterales; family Woeseiaceae; genus UBA1847. The sequence continues at coordinate 3,919 of JABDNG010000055.1, forward strand.
GGAAATACCAATTGAGCAACGCGATCCGACCGAAGTCAGCGACATCTACGGAATTTGCAATGGCGAGCCTGCTCGCGTGCGCACCACGTCCGCCAACACGCCCATCAGTAATTTTGCCTTTGATGTAACGCCTGCGCGACTCGTGACGGGGCTCATCACGGAACGCGGTGTTGCCGAAGCCTCCGAAGTCGGCCTGCTCGACCTGTTCCCCGAAAAGCGCCAGCGATGACAATCGACGAAGGCTACGTCAAGTACAAGAGCTACTGGACGAAGGCGCCCGTTCCTTACGCCGCGGTGACGGAAGAGCTGGATTCCTGGCGTCGACCGCTGCTGGCCGCCGGCCTCATCGGCCAGTACGAAGAGCTCGAAATCGGCTACGGCAACATCAGTATCCGCTGCGGAGAGCCCGGCCAGTTCCTTATCACTGGCACACAGACAGGCCACATCTCAGAAACCGACAAGACGCATTATTCGCTCGTCACCTCTTACAACACGCATGCCAACATCGTGTGTTCCGTTGGCCCGATGCAGGCATCGTCAGAAGCAATGACGCATGCGGCAATCTACGGGCTTGATCTTAATATCGGCGCAATCGTGCATGGGCACAGCCGTGACTTGTGGCGGAGCTTATCGAACAAGTTGCCGACGACGGGTGCCGACGTCCCATACGGCACGCCACAGATGGCCGACGAATTTCGCAGGCTCTACAGAGATACGGCATTCCGGGAAACAGGACTGGCGGTCATGGCCGGGCATGAAGAAGGCATCTTGAGCTTCGGCGCGACGCTCGAAGACGCGGCAAAGAAAATACTGAATCTTCTCGAGTCGCGGCCGAATGCCTAGGTGCCCGTTTCGACGACCACGGGTTCGAGCGTAAAGCGAAAAGTGCGGCACGTTTTTATGCCGGAAACCACAGCATCTTTTGCAACCGGAACATAGGTCGACGCTCGAACAGCACGCCTCGCCGGTTTTTCGAACAGCCGGTGCGTGCTCTTTCGGACAGCAATGCGTCGCGTCCGCCCATCGCGCGTGATTTCAAAACAAACCTGGACTTCGCCTTCGATGCGATCGCGACGCGCTACCTTCGGATAGTCGGGAATAACCGTATACGCCGGCACTCGCTTGGTGTCGAGGTTGTCCAACGATAGTTGCTGAGCGTCGTCCGCGAGAATCGGCGGCGCAGTCAGGAACAACAGCGCCAACAAGACGAGCGCCGTCGGTTTCGCGTTAGTCCGCCACATCAGGCGACGACTCGTCATCACGCACGTCCGATGCCGTTCGGCGTTCGTCGACCTCGATCTTCGTGGTTACCGGCTGCGTCTCGTCCAGATACATGCCCTTGACGGCTTTGAGATTCCTCGAATTCGGCCGTATTTCCTGCCCCTTGCGAATGTCTTCTTCGGCTTCGTCAAAACGCTCGAGTCGCATATAGACGAGCGCACGATTATTGTACGTTTGCCAATTTGTTTCGTAGCGCTCGAGTACCCAGTTGCAGTGCGGCAGGGCTTTTTCGGGCTTGTCAGTCAGCAGATATCCGGCACAGAGATTGGCGTGCCCTGTCCTTTCTTCTCGCGCACCTTGCGCCGTCTTGAGTCCCCGCAACGTCAGTCGAACGCCATCGTCTCCATTACCCGCCTTGAGCGCATTGGCGCCATCGTACAAATCCAGGTTGCGCGGTCCGAGCACCGTTGTCGACTCCTCCGCCAAACTGAGTGAGGCCGCGCCAGCCAGGACCGCAAGCGTTAGTAGGTGGATAAAATTTCTTCGCGCTGTCTTCATAGGCATATGCCGATTCAGGAATCTCGGCTCGCTGCCCAGGGGCGCTTTTCGGCCAACCTGCGCCGATGCTAGACCTGGCCGCTGATGTACTGACCGAGTTGCTGAATCTCTTCCTTTTGGTCGGCGATAATCGCCTGCACGAGATCGCCGATCGATATCATTCCGAGAACCTCGTCATTTTCGACGACAGGCAAGTGGCGAATACGCCGATTTGTCATGACTTTCATACACTCGTTGACGGTCTGTTCACTCTTCGCGGTACAGACATCCCTGGTCATGATCTCCGCGACACGCGTTGATTTCGACGATCGTCCCTTTATTATGACCTTGCGTGCGTAATCTCGTTCCGTGACGATTCCCTTGAGTTCCGCCCCCTCCATGACCAACAACGAGCCGATGGACCGGTCGGCCATCAGTTTTATGGCATCGAGGACCGACGCCTCTTCCGCAATTGAGATGATCTCCCTTCCTTTGGAGTCCAGCAGATGTTTGACGAGTTTCATAAAGCCTCCCTGTTGGGCCATAGGGCGATAACCGCCGCCGTTTAAAGGGAATTCTAGCAGTACCGAGGGAGTGCGGGGCGCGACGCCTGACCAAACGCCGGTTATCTGGCCATTATCGGTGCAAATACAAAGAGTTATAGACACAGCCGGAAAAGCGGCCGCGGCGTCGGCGAAGGTCCCGTTACGCCGACGCTGTCGCTATTCGTCGTCGCGGCGGAATTTCTCGAGCCGCCCGTCAAGAGCCTCGTCGGGTAACCACACGCCACGCAACATCACGCCATGAATTCTTCGGCTGTGCTGTATGTCCAGAAGTGGATTCGCGTCAAGCAGCACAAGATCGGCGTCTTTTCCGGCCTCTACGGCACCGGTATTCGTACCCAGGAACTCGGCGACCGCTGTGGTGCCGGTCCGCAGCGCTTCGTAAGGCGTCAGGCCCGAAGCGACGAGCGCCTCGAGTTCGCGGTGCAGGGAGAAGCCGGGCACATTGAAGACCTGCGGTGCGTCAGAACCCAACAGTAAACCGGCGCCCGCACGGTGCAATGCCAGGATGAGTCGGCGCCGCAGCTTGATTGCCAGCGCCGCCGTTTCGGAATCGAAGCCGCGCTCCGAGAACGTCTCCTGCACTCTGTCCGCCCATCGCTGCAGCGTGGCGCTCGGCATGTACTTTGACTCCGGGCGGTTGAGCAAGTCGGCGACCGGCATCGCGGAAATCCGGTTCTCAACGAGCACCTGTGTTGCAACATTCCAGGTACCTGCGGCCGCCGTTGCCGCAGCGAGTTCATCGATGCGATCCTGTTCGAGCTCCGCGGCGAGCATGACGTCGAAAAACCCACCGTAGCCTCCAAAGCGGTGGCTGTCAGCAGGCAATAGTGCAACAAAGTAGCCATCGAGATGATCGATGGTGGCCATGCGTTGCCGCAGGGCGGTCTTGAGGCCCGCCGCAACCGGCACGTGCCCGGCAAACGGGATGCCAATCTCGTTCGCTGTTTCTGCAATTGCCAGAAACTCCTCGCCGCTGAGTCCCGGATGAACCTTGATGAAGTCGTATCCAAGCGCCGCCTGTTGGCGAACCTGCTGGCGAGCATCCGCGGCGCCGGCAACGCTGCGACCGTTCAGCGATGGCCCCGAGGTAATGAGTCGCGGGCCAAATACTTCGCCATCGAGCAGTTTCTGGCGCAGCGCCAGGTGCGACGGATGACCGAGCATGCCGCGAATCGTCGTCACACCATTGGCAACAAAGAGGCTGAGATCCCGGTCGAGTTTGCTCGAATTCGCATTCGGAACATGCGCGTGCATCTCTGCCAGGCCCGGGATCAGGTAGCGGTCCGTCCCGTCCACGACGGTTGCCTCTTCGGGGATACGAATGTCGTCAACGTCGCCGATTTCGCTGATGACGCCGTCTTTCGCGATAACTGTCTGCGCTTCGATCACACGCTCGGACGACATCGGTACCACATTGACATTAACGAAAGCCGTTGTTTCGGCGAGCGACGCGCCGGCGCAAAGCAACACGATGATCACGAATCCCAGTTTCTGTGTAGCTGCTCTCATGATTCTTCTACTGGTTCCCGGAGCGGACTTGTTCGAGTTTTGTGTCACTAATATTGCCACCGCAGATGATAACCACAACATTCTGACCGCGGATCGAGGCCTTCCGTTCAATCATCGCGGCTACGGCAACGCCCGCCGCGCCCTCAATCGTATCCCCCTCGGTGTCCATGTAAAGGCGCATGGCAGCCGCAATTTGTTCTTCGTCGACAAGCACGAAATCATCGACGATGGCCTGATTGAGTGGAAATGTAATCGCGCCTGTTTCAATGCCACCGGCGGTGCCATCCGATAGCGTAGCTTGGCTCTGAATTTCTATGACACGACCCGCTTCGATCGAACGGGCCATTACAGGTGACGCCGCGGATTGACAGCCGATGACACGGACTCCCGGGTTATGGACTTTCAGTACGCTGCCTGCGCCGGCGATGAGCCCACCGCCGCCGACGGCGACGAATACGGTATCGACATCGGGAAGCTGTTCGACGATCTCGACGCCACAGGTGCCCTGACCGGCGATCACCTGCTCATCGTTATATGGCGACAGATACGTCATGCGTTTGCGATCCGCAAAATCGCGGGCATGTTGCTCGGTCTCCAGGCCGTCCGTGCCGAAATACTCGACCTCGCCGCCGAAGCGCTTGATGGCGTCAACCTTGGCCGATGAAGTCTCTTCGGGCACGAAAATGATGCCGCTCGTGCCGAGCTTCTGCATGGCACAGGCCACCGCGGCGCCATGGTTGCCGCTTGATGCGGCAACGCACCCCCTCGAGCGCTGCTCTTCCGTCAGCGTCAGCAGGCGATTGCTTGCGCCGCGAAGCTTGAACGACCCTGTCGTCTGACGGTTTTCGAGTTTGAAGTGGACGCTGGCGCCGGTCAGCTTGCTGAACGCAGCCGAATAGACCAACGGTGTCTCAAGAACGAAACCACGAATACGTTGCAATGCATCTTGTGCTCGATTCGCGGTCCTTGCTATGTCCGGCGGCGCGCTCAGATCCGTTCGGCGCTGAAAGTATCGCAAGCGTCCGGATTCCCGCTTTGCAGACCAGTCCGGAACCATCGCTGCCGTTGCTCAGCGGTGCCGTGCGTAAAAGATTCCGGCACGACCGTGCCGGTGCTCTGCCTTTGCAGGGTGTCATCACCAATCGCACTGGCTGCATTCAGCGCTTCGTCTACGTCGCCGGCTTCGAGAATGTTGCGTGCTTTATCCGCGCGGTTCGCCCAGACACCGGCAAGACAGTCGGCCTGCAACTCGAGCCGAACCGACAGTGCGTTGCCTTCTGCCTGGCTCACGCGTTGCTTCATCGAATGAACCTGCCCCGAGATGCCGAGCAAATTCTGCACATGGTGCCCGATCTCATGTGCGATGACATACGCTTGTGCGAAATCGCCAGGCGCTCTGAAGCGGGTCCGCATCTGGTCGTAAAACCTGAGATCGATATAGGCCTTTTGGTCGGCGGGGCAGTAGAACGGCCCCATGGCCGCTTGTCCAAGACCGCAAGCCGACCGTGTCGAACCAGAAAACATCACCAGCGTCGGCTCCTGATAACGACGCCCCTGACTACTGAATATTTCCTTCCAGACATCTTCGGTATCTGCGATGACAACAGACACCATGTCGGCAAGCGGATCGTTCTTCAATTCCTCAGCGGTTGGCTGCCGACCGCTGGTCGAAGCGGACTGGCCACGCTGCATGCCCTGCATCAGCGGTGTTGGATCGACGCCAAAATACATTGCGACGAGAATGAGCACTATCGTGCCGATACCACCACCGAGCAGTTTTGGCGCCGCGCTCGCGCCGCGCCGGTCTTCAATGTTCGAACTTCGTCTTCCGCCACGCCACCGCATCAACTGCTCCATCGGGTTCCGGCCGGCCATTGTCAGACATTCAGGCCCGATTTGACAAATATTCCCTCAGATCACATCTGGCCTTCAATCGGCAGGAAGCTCATGAGTCGTGTCTTGAAACGTCGCCACCAGGTCGTTCGAGGCTCGGTCGTAATGACTTCCTCGACATTCGAAGCTTGCAACAGCCACTGCAAGCGACGCTTTGCGGACAACTGCAATTTGTACGCAATGTCCGGCAAGGACTCGAGAATGCTGAGGGCCATGGACCCCGCCAACTCGTCCGAGTTGACCGCCATTCCCATCTCGGTGTTCAAATACAGGGATCTCGGGTCGAGGTTGAACGAGCCGACAAATACTGCATTCCGGTCGATCGTTGCGACCTTCGAGTGCAGCGTCAGCTTCGTTGTCATACCTAAAGACTCAACCTGTGGTCGCAATTCGTAGAGTTCAACACCACACGCCAGGAGTGGCTTGCGATAGCGAGCGTACACCGCATGCACGCTGGAGTGGTTTGTCGTCGCCAGCGAGTTGCTGATGATGACGACGCGCACGCCTCTCTCGACCAGTGAACCGAAGAAATCGACACCTTGTTTTTGCGGAACGAAATAAGGCGAGATGATGATAAGCTCGGTCTTTGCGCCGGCTACAATCTGCTGCAGAAAAGTACTGGTTATGCTGCTCGGCCGCGGTAACAAGCGCCGAATCTTGTCCGGTTCATCGATTACGACGGACGCCTCCGCCGCAACCAGCGGTAGCGTTGCGTCCGCAAGTTGCGCGGCGAGGGCATCATCTACGCTTTTAAGGAACTCGCCGTCCTCGTGTTCCTCGAGGTACTTGCGTCCCTGTTGCGTAGAGTCCTCCAGGGAGCTGTGCGGCACCATCGCGTTGAACGCATTGATCGGAATTGCTTCCTGCGAATTCCAGTACTTGTCGAAGCCGTCCGAAACATCGTCAACCACCACACCGATGGCCAGCAGGTCCTCATCGATGAATTCGGCTTTGCCGCCGGATTGGAAATACTCATCCGCCAGGTTTCTTCCGCCAACGATCGTGACCTGGTTGTCGACCGTGAACGACTTGTTGTGCATGCGCCGATTGAGAATATTGAAATTCGCGATAAAGCTGATGAGGCGCGAGCGCCGCCGCGGAAACGGATTGAATACGCGAACTTCAATGTTGTGATGAACATCCAGTGACAATAATCCTGCGTCGATTTCATGCGTCAGGGCGTCGTCCATCAAGAGTCGTACCCGAACGCCGCGATCCGCTGCCTCGGCCAGATGCAGTCCGACGAGATTACCGCTGATGTCATCGCGAATCAGGTAGCTTTGAATGTCTATCGTGTGCTCTGCGCGATCGATGAGGCCCAGCCTCACACCGAGGGCGTCCTGGCCGAAATTAAGCCGGTAGACGCCGCAAGCCGCGTCATTCTGACGAAGCCAACGCGCCGCTGCGCGCTCAAGCAGCGTGTCTGCCGTATCCGAGCGCTTCCAGGACTCCAGTCGCTCGGGCAACTTGAAGAACTTGTGATATTTCGCCGGCAACCGGGTGCCGACAAGTGTCGTTAGCATTCCCATTCGTAGTCGAATTTAACAGAATATTTTTTGCTTGCCGCGATTCATTGCGCGGACCTGTTGACTGTGCAACGATAGACCTTCGTTTGACAAAGGCACACCTGTCGAAAGACAGCGTCGCAAAACTTCCGGTCTAAGGGGTAAACCTAAGACAGCGGGGTTACCAACACGATACCTCATCGCGATCGCGATGAGCATTCCTGGTGCCTTTGGCAACTGCAATACGTTGGCTGGAGACATCAATGAAAACATCTCAATTTCGCGACACCGGCAAATTTGTTCGGCGCCCTGCCCGTTCCGGCGTGCTCGCGCCCGGCAACCTGGCCAAACTCATGCGATGTCTCGAACCAAATGCGGACATCGCCCTGCCCATTCGCATTCAGGGTGCCGGAAGCGCTTCGACCGATTGCAATCAGAGTCCGCACGGAACCGTCGTTCGAACGACCGAAATGAACAAGATCCTGCGCATCGACAGCTACAACCACACGGTTACGGCAGAGGCCGGTGTCCGTCTCGGCGCACTTGTCGCCGCATTGGCTCGGCAGGGCCTCGAACTCGTCGGTAATCACGACCAGATGGAGCGCACGCTCGGTGGAGCACTGGCCTCACCCTGTATGGGCCCAGGCATCGGCGAACAAGCAGGCTACCTGTCGGACCAGGTGATCAATATGAAGATTGTCACGGCCGATGGCAAGCTCATGAACGTCTCGGAACAAAAGACGCATTTGCTGAACGCGTTTCGCCTGAGTTACGGCTTGTTGGGTGTGATTTATGAGGCGACTCTTCGTGTTCGCCCCATATCGACATTTTCAGCCAGTCACCGCGGTCTGTCGATCGACCGGTTTTCCGACATCGCGGACCACCTGTCCGACAGGAACGTCGGTCTCAAGTTCTACGTATTGCCGCACCGCGATCGCGTCTATGTCGACTTGCGACGCTTTGAGGCGGACCCGGGCAACGCCTACGCGGCACCCTGGAAAATCAAGGACTGGGGGGAGAGTACGGTCTTGCCAAATGTCTTCAGGTCGTTGAACCGGGTCATGCCGATCCCGTCGGTGCGTTACAAACTCATCGACAGCATCAGTGCCGCAACGCATGGCCTGGTCAACACGAAGCTCGTCAATAATGGCAACAATGTCGCCGCCGCCGGCCGGCGACGTCGCACGGCGCGCCGCAACCTGCTTTATTCGACCTGGTGTTTTCCGGCGTCGGACTTTTCCGTCGTCATCAAAGCGTATGCAAAATTCTGCCAGCAGATCCTTCAGAAAGACGGCTATCGCTGCGACATGCCAGCCATCGGTTTCCGCGTGAGCCGGGATACTTCGGCCTTGCTGTCGCCCTCCTTCGACGAGCCCGTATTTGCATTACAGACAACATCGACGCAGCGGAATGGCTGGGACGATTTTGTTATCGACCTGGCACAATTTGCGGAGAACTGGGGCGGCACGCCGCTTTTTAGTCAATCGCGGGCGTTCCGTGCCGAACAGGCGGCGCAAAGCTACTCCACGCGGCTCGAGTTTTTTCGCAAGATCCGCCGTAAACTCGACCCGGATGACCGGCTTTTGAACCCGTTTCTTGCCCGGAGTTTTCAATAGCGCTCTCTGCACAGTACAGAACTTATTGATAAATAAACGGTTTACGCCGAGCAACACTTCGTTACAGAAAATCACTGGATTTTATATATCGGACTGATATTATACATCGCCCCGATATATGGCCTCGTTGGCCGACGGATGTGTTCGTTATGGATGTAAAGACGGTGTGCCTGGGTATGTTGACCGACGGTAAAGCCTCCGGTTACGACCTCAAGAAACAGTTCGAATCGAGTTTTGGCCATTTTTTCGCTGCAGGTTACGGCTCGATCTATCCCGCTCTGTCCTCTCTCGCCGAGCAGGGGCTTGTCAGCTGTGAGCAAATTCTCCAGGACGGCAAGCCCGACCGAAAGGTCTATGCCATTACCGATGAGGGCCGACAGTTTCTTCTCGAGGCCCTCAAGAACACCACGCCGTGTCACAAAGTGCGCTCGGAGTTCCTGGCGATGATGTGCTTCGCACATCTGATGGAGCCCGCGGACGTCGAGGCTGTACTCGAAAATCGATTGCTTGATATCGAACGCTTCAATTCGATGTTCGAAGACATCGAAGCAACGTCCATGCATGACTGGCCGCAAGGCATGAAATTCGTGCTCGGATTTGGCAAGGCTATTGCGGCATCGACACAACAGTATATTCAGGACAACCGGCACCTGCTGGTTGATGACACAAACGAGAACTCTGCCGCCGCCCAATAGCGGCGAACTCACTGGACAAGAACCCAATGCAATTCGACAAAATTAATCGTTACAAATCATGGCTGATCTCGGTCGGTATCATGTTGGTCATAACCGTCTGGCTGATATCCGGACAGCTCGGAGCAGACGACGGCGAGGAGCGCGATACAACGACACAGCGTACCGCCGTTGATAACAAGAGTTCTGTTCGGGTTCGTACGCAGTCTGCCGAAGAAGTGATGCGCACGATCACGGTCAACGGCAAAACCGCGCCAGCAAGAGTCGTGCACCTGGCTGCCGAGACGGATGGTCGTATCGAGTACATTGGCGCTCAACGCGGTGCGCGTCTCGAGCCGGGCGATATAATTATTCGTCTCGACGAACGTGACCGCCGCGCGCGACTCGCACAAGCCGAAGCCACAGTCCGGCAGCGCGAGGTCGAATACGAGGGGCGCGTGAAATTAGAGTCCAAGAGCTATGTATCCGAAGCGCAACTTCAGGAAGGCATTGCGATGCTTGAGGCGGCAAAAGCCGAACTCAAACGCGCGCAGCTCGATCTTGGCTACATGACGATTCGCGCGCCGTTCGCCGGTGCGCTGCAGGCACGCAGTGTCGAGGTCGGAGATTTCGTCAAGCGCGGAGACCCTGTCGCGATGGTTGTCGATAACCGAACCATCATTGTTTCAGCCAACGTATCGGAGTTCGATGCTCGCTTCGTTCATGTCGGTGACACGGCAGAGGCAACTCTCGCAACAGGAGAGGCGGTGCGTGGGCGAATTCGCTACGTTGCTCCTGTCGCCGACGAGGCCACGCGGACGTTCACCGTCGAGCTTGAAGTCGACAATGCCGACGGCTCCCTGCGTGCCGGGGGTACGGCCGAATTGCGCATTCCGGCCGAAGCGGTCTTTGCACATCGCATTTCGCCGTCCTTGTTGACGCTGGACGACGCCGGCAACATCGGCGTGAAAATCATCAACACTGATGGCCTGGTCGAATTCGTCGTGGCGGATATTGCGTTATCGTCGAATAACGGAGTCTGGCTCGCCGGCCTGCCCGAGACGGCAACCATCATCACGGTCGGACAAGGCTATGTTGCCAACGGATCGCTGGCCGATGCAATCCCGGAAAGTGACGTCGAGACTGCGATAGCGATCAAGTCAGACAACGAGCGCGTCGACTAATGGATATTATTGAGCTGGCAATGCTGCGGTCTCGTACCGTAATACTGTCGCTATTGGTCGTACTCATCGGCGGCATTGTTGCCTATGTGACGATCCCCAAAGAGGCCGAGCCCGACATCGAAATTCCCGTGATCTACGTCAGTGTCGAGCATGACGGGATTTCACCCGAGGACTCCGAGCGTTTGCTCGTGCGGCCACTGGAACAAGAGCTGCGTTCGATCGAAGGGGTCAAGGAGATGACCGCGAGTGCCTACGAAGGCGGCGCGAACGTGCAACTCGAGTTTGATGCCGGTATCGATACAAAGCAGGCACTGCAAGACGTGCGGGAAAAGGTCGACCTCGCCAAAGCCAAACTCCCCGGTGAAACGGACGAACCAACGGTTCACGAAGTAAAGATGTCTCGTTTCGATCCGATGCTCGTGCTGAATCTCGCCGGCAATGTTCCGGAACGCACCTTGACCTCGATTGCGAAAGACCTTCAGGAAAAACTGGAGGCGCTCGGCGGTGTCCTGGAAGTCAACCTGGTCGGCACGCGTGAAGAACTGATGGAGGTCGTCGTTGATCCGCTCGCGATGGAAAGCTACGGCCTTGACCAGGCACAGATCATCAGCTTCGTTAGCCGCAATAATCGGCTGGTCGCCGCCGGTGCACTGCACTCCAGCGAAGGCCGCTTCCCGGTCAAGGTGCCGGGCGTTTTTGAAAGTGCCGATGACGTGCTGAATATGCCGATCAAGGCCGTGGGTGAACGAATCGTGCACTTCAAGGACATTGCCCAGGTACGCCGCACCTACAAGGACGCGGAGAGCATCGCGCGCCTGAACGGCAAACCTGCCCTGGCGATTGAGGTCGTACAGCGAGCCGGCGCCAACGTCATCGATACGGTCGCGGAGGTCAAGGCGATTGTCGAGGAGGAGCGCGCCTACTGGCCAGCGGAGATAGACATCGTTGCCTCGCGCGACAAATCGAAAGACGTCAACGAAATGTTGTCTGAGCTCCAGAACAACGTGATTGCAGCCGTGCTGCTCGTTTTCATCGTCATTATCGGAATCCTCGGCATTCGTTCCGCTCTGCTTGTCGGCGTAGCGATTCCCGGCAGCTTCCTGATGGGCATTCTCATAATTGGCTCGTTTGGCATCACTATCAACATGATGGTGCTATTCGCATTGATTATGGCCGTCGGAATGCTCGTCGATGGTGCGATTGTCGTTACCGAGATGGCCGACCGCCGGATGGCCGAGGGCGAGTCGCGTCATGACGCCTATTCGCGCGCAGCGATTCGTATGGCGTGGCCGATTATCGCATCAACCTGTACGACACTCGCCGCATTTGTGCCATTGGCATTGTGGCCAGGCATGTCAGGCGAGTTCATGAAGTATCTGCCGATTACATTGATCGCTGTATTGAGTGCGTCGCTGGTCATGGCCTTGCTGTTTGTACCAACGCTGGGGTCGATATTCGGCAGGACTGGCGCGAACACAGCGGAAGCCAGGCATAACCTCACCGCCGCGGAGACCGGCGATCTCGATTCAGTAACCGGCTTCACCGGTCGGTACGTACGCTTCCTCAAGCGATCATTGAGGCGTCCGTGGCTGAACGTTGGAGCCGTGTCGGCGCTCCTGGTGAGCATTTACATTGCGTTCATGGTCATTGGGAAGGGCATCGAGTACTTCCCCGATATAGAACAGCCCTTTGGTATGGTCGATATCCGCGCCCGCGGCGACTTGTCGGTCGAAGAGCGTGACTTCCTTGTGCGCCAGGTTGAAGAGCGCGTACTCGATATGCCCGAAATCGAGTTTCTTTATGCGAAAACGGGCAGTAGCGATCAGGGCGCCGAAGATCAAATCGGATCGCTTACCCTGAACTACGTCGACTGGAGCGAACGCCGTCCGGCGGACGATATTCTCGCCGACATCCGTGAGCGTACCGCTGATCTTGTTGGTATCAGGATAGAAACGCGTAAACCCGACTCTGGTCCACCGCAGGGCAAGCCGATTCGCATCGAATTTGCGTCACGCTTTCCCGATCTCCTGAATCAGGCCCTTATCGACATCCGCGATGTCATGGAGCAGCATGACGGCATCGTCAACATCGAAGACAGCCGCCCATTGCCGGGCATCGAATGGCAGGTCAAAGTCGACCGTGCCGAGGCTGCTCGATTCGGTGCCGACATCTCACTCGTCGGTGCGATGATTCAACTCGTCACAAACGGCATCAAGATCGGTGAGTATCGCCCCAACGACAGCGACGACGAAATCGATATTCGTGTTCGTTACCCCGAGGACAAGCGCAGCCTCGAACAGATAGATGAGTTGCGTATTCCTAGCGAGCAGGGGCTGATTCCGATCAGCACCTTCATCGACCGCGTACCGGCACAAAAAGTCAGCACCATTCGGCGCATCGATATGCGCCGTACTCTGTCGATCGATGCCGATGTCGCGAGCGACTACCTGGTTGCCGACGTCGTCGCAGAACTCCGTGAGTTGATTCCAACGCTGGATATAGACCCGCGTGTGTCCGCGGTTTTTGCCGGGAGCACGCAGGACCAGGAAGAAGACATGGCATTCCTCGAGAGAGCAATGATGATGGCGCTTGCCATCATGGCCATTATTCTCGTGACGCAGTTCAACAGCATCTATCAGGCTGGACTGATTCTGACGGCCGTCTTGTTTTCAACCGGCGGCGTGCTTCTCGGCCATCTGCTCATGGGCAAACCATTCGGCGTAATCATGAGCAGCGTCGGTGTTATTACGCTGGCTGGCATCGTCGTCAATAACAACATCGTATTCATCGATACTTACAACGTCTTGCGGAGTCGCGGCGAAGCCGCGTATGACGCCATTCTTCGCACTTGTGCCATACGATTGCGGCCCGTCTTGCTGACAACCGTCACGACGATCGTTGGCCTCATGCCGATGGTGCTGGGAATCAACGTCAACCTCATCGACCGCGAAGTCTCGATAGGCGCACCAAGTTCGCAGTGGTGGACGCAGCTCGCGTCTTCGGTCGCCGGCGGTCTCGCATTCGCGACGGTCCTGACGCTGTTGCTAACGCCGAGCCTCTTGATGATCCAGGCGAACATGGTGCAGCGCTGGCACCGGCGGCGCAGCGCGCCGGCGGAACACCAGGCAGGCGGTAAGTCCGAGCAAGAGGAACCAGCTTAGCGAACCGCCACCGCCCGAGTTGACGACGATCTGCGTCGTGCCCGGGGCCGGCGCATCGCGGTCGAGATCCTCGAGCGGCAGGATCGCCAGCTCGGACGTTTCATCGGGCCCAATGCTCGCGACGAAGGCGTTGTCGTAGGCATCGTATAGTTCGATCAGTATGTCGTAGTTTCCGGTCGGGTAGCCTGCTACCAGGTCTGTTTCAACGATGTATTCATCCGATGCGGACGTGCCGAATATCGTGAACGTTTCTGTCTCCGCGTACTCGTTCCAATCGCCGTATTCGTAGCTGAGATAGAGCACAGCGTAGACGTCAGCAACATCGTAATAGGTGTCTGCATCAAATAGCAGATTGATGCCCGCATAATAGCCGTCGCGATCCTGGTCTGAGAAAAGCTCGACGTCGGCCGTGTAGAACCAGAAGTCCGTATTCGGCGCCGCTGCGTTAGTGACAGAGGTCTTCTGCTGATCTTTGCTTCGAGTCGGCTTGTTGCGAGCACCGGACAGCGTCAACGCGCCATATTCATCGGTAGACGGTTCCATATCGGCCTTCGCGCCGCCCTGGCTGACGAGACCCTCGGACGTGACGCTGATTCGCTCTTCGTCGTCTGAGGCGAGTGCCGGCTGACCTGCAATAACCAGCAAGGCCATTGCAACAGGCAATCCGAAAGCACTCGGCTTTTTTCCTTTCGCGTAGTTCATGTCCGTGTCCTTTTGTTTGCTGACAGCTTCATTAGAAGGCCCGGACACTGAATCGATGCTGAATCTGTGGGTTTTCGATAACGCTCATGCGACCATGTTCAGCCTGTGTTCAAACAACGGCCGGCTCGTTCATTCATGGTTCATGATTCTCACAGCGAACACGTTCGAAAGGCGATCTCCTGGCTCATGCTGGGCGTTGTCGGTGGACTGTTGCTCGACCTCTTCGCGAAGGAATTGCTACAAACTTACTCATTGCAGCAGTTCATCCTGATCCGCAGCCTGATCGCAATCTTGTTGCTCCTGAGTATTGCCCCCAGGTTCGGTGGCTTGCAGTCGCTTCGTACGGATGAAAAAGCGTGGCATCTGCTCAGGACGGTCCTCGCCATCGGCGCGATGTTCGGCTTTTTCTATGGTCTGTCGCAAATGCCGCTGGTAAATGCGCTCACACTCGGCTACACAGCGCCGCTAATGATGACTGCTCTTTCGGCCTTATTCCTGCGAGAGCCTGTCGGCTGGCGACGCTGGGCCGCAGTATCGACAGGATTTGTTGGCACACTCATCATGCTTCGGCCAGGCAGCGGCGCGTTTTCGTTCGCTGCGTTCGCCGTGCTCGTTGCGGCGTTTTGTTACGCGTGCCAGGCGATCACGGCACGCAGACTCTCGAGTACCGAATCGACTCTGTCGCTGTCGTTCTACGTGGTCGTCGGGCCATTGATCATTTCGCTCGGCTTGCTCGACGGCAACAGCTGGATGATGCCAGACAGGATCGGCTGGATTCTGTTATTCGGTGCCGGCGTGAGTTCGGTGCTTGCCTGGATCGGCCTCGTCAACGGTTACCGAGCGGCATCCCCGGCGCTGCTTGCTCCGTTCGAATACACGGCACTCGTTGGCGGCGCAATCGCCGGCTACCTGATCTGGGACGAAAAACCCGATCGCTGGGTAGTAATCGGCGCGTTAATCATCGTCGCCTCAGGAATCTTCGTCGTGTACCGTGGCAGAGCGCCGGTATCAGTCGACGTCTCCGGCGACGAGACCCGCCACTTGTGACGGTTTGACATGCAAGGCCCCGGCGACATGGTCAAAAAAGTCTATTTCGAGGACGCTAACAGTACTGTCACTGCGAAACACGTCGGCCAGTGCCTGTATCGTCTGTGCGCGGTGTCCCTCGGATAGCTTCTTGTAGACGCTATTCAGATACTTGACCAGGGTCGCCTCAGCATAGAGGTCGGAGCGCGCAGCAACACGTATGTCCGCCGCGGAGAAATCCTCGCCCGTATGCGCTTTCAAGATTTCACGAACTCGGTCGACTTCGACAGCCTGGATATTGATATCAGCATCAGCGGCTCGTGCGAGCGTCATCAGCAACACTTCCTTGAACAACTGGTCCTGCTGGTCTCCACTGACTTCTGCGCCGCCGAAGATTTTGAGTACGTTTTTGAGATCTGCGATCGCCATTGATTTTCTCACTCTTTGATTTTGTTGTGTGGCTGCGGTTCCTGCATCGCAGGTAATCACAGAAGTATACACGGCATTGCGAACCAGGATCATCACTGGGCCGAGGCCGGCCGATAATAATAACCCACAAGATGAAGCAAATTGAAGGCGTTTTTCAGTCTTATTTTTTCCTTTTAATTTATTGGTTTACGAGACATACTGAGCGTTGGCTTACAACTGAAAGGAGGTGATCCATGTCTAGTGAGATAACAAAGGTATCGACGAAACCGTTGGGTCTGACACGGGCGATGGAGCACCGCCGCATACATAACTAACCCTGCCTTTCAGATACAAAATCTCACGGAAAGCCGCAGAAATGCGGCTTTCTTTGTTTTAAAGGAGGGATGGCGGCCAATACCGCCATCCCGAATGACATTTCGCGGAGCGCTATTCGGCAGCTGGTATGCGGCGGCGAATCACGCCATCATACACGCGCGTTATATCGCAGCTGAGCACGCCACCCAGCAACTCGGCATGTTTCTGGTAACCACCACCGTTCGCATAATGGTCGTAGTCCTTACCCATATCGGTATGATTATCGTAGCCGTTGACCAGCTTGAAATCGAAATCCGCGTCATCAACACCATAGGCCGGGAACATTACCCAGGTGCCATTCCTGTAGCCATTTTCGGTCGAGTACGCAGTCCAGGCATCCATTGCCGCGAATACCTCTTCCATGCTATTGCCTTCTACCGCCGAACAGTTCGAGAAGGTCAGCACAATGTTGTCCGGTGCTGTCTCACCCGGTGACTCCTTGATCTGCATTGTTGCGAAGTTGCTGTGCGAGTCACAGGTGATGACGCTGGCAAAAGCGGCCGCCTGTTTGGCGCCATCCTTCATCCAGGCGTCAGCGCCTGCGCCCAGTTCTTCAGCCGACATTGCGGAGCCCAGCCAACCGACATCGAATGTTTTTGCGCCGAAATAGTGCGGCGTCAGAGTCATCGCAAAATAATTGTCAGCGCCCTGCTCATCCATGTAGGCACTCCAGCCATCGATGACCTTGTCCAGGTCTGCCGGGCCCTTGCCCTCGTTATAATTGCAGGTATAAGTTTCGACGGGAGTGATGACGGGCTCCTCGCTCGTCTCCTGCCCGACTGCTGATACGGCACCCAGCGCAAACACCAGGATGGCCGTCAGATTCACAATAGGAGATTTCTTCATGTTGTTATCCTCTCTAGTTTATTTTGCGACCGGCGACTTGGCCGGTATTTTTCCAGTATAGGCGAGAAAGAAAATTCTGCAGATCGTCAGGCTACTATTGTAGCCAGCGCGGCTAGTGCTTCATCAATCTCATCGTGGCTGTTGTAATGCACCGGCCCGATTCGTACCGCACCCCCCGTCTCGTAAATACCCAGCGTCTTGGCAACCTCCACCGCGTAGTTATGACCGCTCCACACAAAGATATTTCGTTCCGCGAGAGACTTGGCGATATCGGCGGGTGCAACAGAGCCGTGCGTGAACGCGACCGTTGGAACGCGACGCGACATCGCTTCCTTTGCCGTAATCCCCTGTACCGTCACGCCGTCCAGCTGCAACAGACCGTCGATCAGGTGCTCGGCCAGCGAACACTCGTAATCGAATAACAAGTCCATGGCTGCATGGAGCCGTTGGCGCCGTGCGGAAAGCTGCGATCGGTCAGCCATGTAGTCCTTAGCCATCGTGTCACCGATCCAGGCGATATAATCGATCGCCGCCGCGACGCCGGCGAAGTCTTCATTGCTTTGTGTGCCTGTCTCGAAACGGTCGGGAATGCGCTCGGGCGCGGGCCGCACTTTGTATGCTTCGAGCGTCTCGAGCACCGCGCTTCGACCCCACAGAATGCCCTGATGTGGGCCAAAAAACTTGTACGCAGAACATACCAGGAAGTCGCAGCCGATCGCCTGAACGTCGGTTGCGATGTGCGGCGCCGATTGCACGGCATCGATGTAGGTCAACACCCCGGCGTCACGCGCTTTCGCGCAAATTGCGGCGATATCGTTAGTGGTTCCCGTCAGGTTACTCGCGCCACCAACACACAACAGGCGGGTCTTGTCAGTCAACAAGTCATCGAGCACTTCAAGGTCAAACTCGAACGTCTCTTTGTTGAAGGGCAGCCACTTGATCGTCAGATCCAGGTCGCGCGCCAGAAGGACCCATGGCCACACGTTCGCATCGTGATCCATTCGTGACAAGACGATTTCATCGCCTGGCTCGAACAAGCGGCCGATGGAGCGCGACATGTGCATCGTAATCGTCGTCATATTCTGGCCAAATATGATCTCGTCATTCGATGGTGCGTTCAGAAAATCGGCCATGCGGGCCCGTGCCGAATCGATCATGCGACCAGCATCTACTGACGATGCAAAAAAACCGCCGAGGTTTGCATTGCTCTTCAGCAAGCAGTCGGACATTGCCGCGGCCACCCGGCTCGGCACCTGCGTGCCGGCCGGATTATCGAGATAAATGCGCCGGACACCATTATCCGAAATCGAGAGCGCAGGAAACTGCGATCTCAACAATTCGAGATCAAGAGACATGGACTATTCCTGTGGTTTTCCGCCCCACTTTTCGCGGTGTGCGTCTTCCGCGCGCTGGCGGACCTTCGCGTGCCTGCGCGTAAGCAGGAGTGAGTCGGGGTCGCAGATTTCGGGCCTGATAATTCCGAGATCGCTGGCGGCATCGAAAAGGCTCGGATACCAGCGCTCCCAGTTTGGCAACAAGGCTTCGACTTTGTCGCGAAGAGTCATGGCCTGAATGTAACCGAGCCACCCGCCTATGACAAACGTAAAGCTAATCTTCGAGCGTACGCAATCCAAGCAGGCAGGCCACAAGCAACATCGCGCCGAGTACTATGGTCGGCATCTGTGGAATGACTTCGGTCGTTACACCAAGCAATTCCTTCGGCAGCAGCGATGACAGGCCCGCAACAGCCGTCACAAGACCCACCAGCGGTTTGATGGCGACTCCGCCGCCAATCAAGACGGCGACAGGCAACGCCAGGCGTTGCAACCACAAGCGACGGCGAATTTTGCCGACAACCCTGGCGCTGAAGCCATCGTCCGCAACAGGCGCCGAGTCCAACAGGGACTCAAGAAAGCGATCCTCCGCATCTTTGATTCTTTCAGCCATATTGATGATCTTTGATGTCAAAACTCGTCCTGATCTTCTCTTTACCACGAAAAATCACAGATTTCACTGTCCCGACGGGCATCGACGTCGCGTCGCTGATCTCCCTGTGTGACAGCCCGCACGCATAGGACATGACGATGATCGCGCGTTCTTCGTCGTTCAAAACAGCGAGTAGCTTGTCCAGATCCGTCACCTCGTCGGACTGGACGCTGTAATTGCGTCCTTCCATCTCCGACGCGTGTGCGGCCTGCTCAAGTATCTCGGCATAACGTTTCGACTTCCGTTTTGACTGCAGAAACGTTGTGTACGCGACTTTTAACAACCAGCCGATGAACGACCCCCGACCTGAGTAGGTATGCAATTTGGTCCAGGCGTGCATGAAACAATCCTGAGACAGATCGTCGGCCAGCGCGATATCGCGCGTCAGCTTACGCAGAAAATTTCGCACCTGCGACTGGTGACGCCGTACGAGTTCGCCGAAGGCGGTCGTGTCCTGACTGGAGACAATCCTTGCAACGAGCTCATTGTCTTCGCCGCTGATCAACTTACAGCGCCCTGTCCTCAGCCGCGGTCGGTGAATCGATGCAGAATCATGTAAGCGATACCGATCGCAAACGGAAATGCTGATATGCCCATGAAAATACGCGACACCTCACCTTCGTCATCGGGAATCCCGAAACCGAACGACACGAGCGCCACGGCAATGGCCAGCCAGATCACACCGAGACGCAGATCCTTGTACTTGCTCGGCTTTGGATGCCCAAGGCGGTCGATTACTTCCGGCGTCAGTTCCTGCCCCTTGTCCAGCGCCATGCGAAACGTCTGCTGCATTTCGCTACGCGCGCGATAACGCAGCCAGAAAAAGACACACACTACGACCGTCAGCCCGATAAACATGACAATCGGTACCCATTCAACATTGTTCATCATTTTCATACTCCATTCTTGCTGTTCAGCTAGTCTTCACTGTTTTAGATGATCGTCGCGACAAATTTGGATGCATGAAAATAAGTTTTTGTTTTTATTGATATAATTATAGCAGTCGTGGCGAGAAAAGGACCCGGTGCTCCACGAATTGGTCGACATTTAGACCCTGAAACGTAAATCCGGCGTTTACACCGGGCATGAAACTGATAAGCCGCCTGCGGGATCCACGTTACTACCAGATCGCTGTCCTGACCGTGCTGGTCTGTTTCGGTGTGACCGTTTTGGACTTCGGTATTCGCTGGCAAAATGCCGCCGCCATCCTCGCTACTGCGCTCACAACACAATTTTTCGGCACGGTGTACGCACGTCTTCCGCGCTTCGATCCACTCAGCCCGCTTATCACGTCGCTTTCTCTGACGCTGCTGCTTCGCACCGACGAGGTCGGCCTCGCCGCCACGGCGGCGATTATCGCGATCGGAAGTAAGTTCCTGGTTCGATTTCGCGACAAGCATGTATTCAACCCGGCCAACGCGGCACTCGTCACACTAATGCTGGCGAGCGATCACGTTTGGGTCTCGTCGGGGCAGTGGGGCAGCGCCGCCATTGGCGCATTTACGCTCGCCTGCCTCGGCTTCCTGGTGCTAACGCGCGCCCGCCGCGCCGAGACAACGATCGCGTTTCTACTCATCTACGCGACCCTCTTATTCGGCAGGGCCACCTGGCTCGGCGATCCGCTCGCCATTCCGATGCACCAGCTGCAAAACGGTGCGCTGCTGATATTTGCCTTCTTCATGATATCCGATCCGAAGACCACGCCGAATTCCGCCAACGGACGCGTGTTGTTTGCGGCGATGGTTGCAAGCATCGCATTCGTCATCCAGTTCATTTACTACGAGCCGAACGGGCCAATTCTCGCTTTGATCGTTTCGGCGCCTGCTGTACCCCTCATCGACATGGTCATGCGAGGCCGGCACTACCAATGGCAACGTCCTGTCGCTCGTACAAGAAAACGACTCAAAGGAGTTTACTAATGAAGATCCTGATATCCATCGCGGCGGCCCTGCTGACGATCGTCGTAACAACATCTGCCCAGGCTTTCTGCGGCTTTTATGTCGCGCGCGCCGATACCAGCTTGTTCAATCGTGCCTCCCAGGTGGTCCTGGTTCGGGACGAAAACCGAACCGTCATTACAATGGCCAATGATTTCGAGGGCAAGGTCGCCGACTTCGCCGTTGTCGTGCCGGTCCCGACGATGATCGAACGTGAGCAGATCAACGTGGGTGATCGCGCCGTCGTTCAACATCTCGATGCCTACACCTCGCCGCGCCTCGTCGAGTACCACGACCCGGATCCCTGCGTGCTGTACGAACGCAGCGAGCGCATGAGCTCTGACGGCGCGGCTTTTCCCAAAGCCAATGCTGAAATGAAACGCGGTGCTCGCTCGCAAGGCGTCACGATCGAGGCCAGCTACACGGTCGGCGAATACGACATCCTGATTCTCTCGGCAGCAGAGAGCGACGGCCTCATTCGCTGGCTAAACGACAATGGTTATCGAGTTCCACGCGGTGCGAAGGGTGTTGTATCCAGTTACCTCAAGCAGGACATGCGCTTCTTCGTTGCCAAGGTCAATGTGGAGGAGCAGTCGAAGCTCGGTTACCAATACCTGCGGCCGTTGCAAGTCGCCTATGAGAGCAATAAGTTCATGCTCCCTATTCGACTGGGTACGCTGAACGCCAGGGGTAAACAGGAACTTTACGTTTACGCATTAACGCGAACGGGTCGCGTCGAGACGACGAACTATCGAACCGTGAAGCTCCCCACCAATACGGAAGTTCCCGAGTTCGTGCAGGAAGAGTTTGCCGATTTTTACAGGGCGATGTTTGACAAGCAGACTCGCGCCGAAAACGAGCGCGCAGTATTCCTCGAGTATGCATGGGACATGGCCTGGTGCGACCCTTGCGCCGCGGACCCGCTGAGCGCCAAGGAACTCCGCCAGCTCGGCGTATTCTGGATCGCCGGGAACAACCGCAACAACGGCAGCAAGATCGCGCCGGCAGCCGCGCAAAACGTTTTCGTTACGCGCCTGCACGTACGCTACGATCGCGAACATTTTCCGGAAGACCTGGTGTTTCAGGAGACCGGTGACCGGCAAAACTACCAGGGACGCTACGTAATTCGTCATCCCTGGAAAGGCGCCAGCAGTTGCGACGTCACACAATATGAGGCGAGCGTACGCGAACGTCAGGAACGGGAGGCACAACAACTCGCGAATCTCACCGGCTGGGACATCGATGAAATTCGCGCGAAGATCAATTTCGCAGGTGGCGAGCGACCCGTGCCGGAGAACGAGCCTTGGTGGAAACGAATCTGGGGTTAAGCCTTACGGGCCATCCAGGCGGCGATAAGTTCCGCTTCGCGCGCCGGGTCCAGGCCCGCCCGCAGTTTGCCGGTGCGCTCGACCGGCAGCGTATCCCACCAGCTCAGCAGATCACGTATCGTTTCACGCTCCGGCCTGCCACGCAGGCCGGCTTTTCTCGCCCTGTCGACGCTGAAGCTGCCGCCTGCCCCGGATTCGCCGGTCTTCGGGTGCCAGATCGGCAGTTGCCGACCACCGATAAGACCCTGCTCGTAGGCAAAGCCCTCGCTAATCCAGACCGGCTCGACCGATGTCGCCGTCATCGCCTGAGAATCCGCGAGCAGTTCGCCCATCGTGTAGCTATTCGGCGCGTTCACCATGTTGTAGGTGCCTGAAATCTCATTCTCGAGACAATCCACCACGAAGTTCGCGAGATCCCTGACATCGACAACCTGGATGGCGTCCGCGGGCGTGCCCGGCCAGACCATCGAACCACCTCGTCGCGTACGGATCGGCCAGTACGAAAAGCGATCCGTGTGATCACCAGGTCCGGCAATGTAGGTTGGCCGAAGAATAGTGAGCTGGTCCGAATCGATTTCGGCCGCTGCGCGTTTTTCGCACAAGGCCTTCAGCGCACCATAAGTCTCACCGGTTACCTCTTCTATCGACTCGTCGTCGATGCTCGCGAGCGGCGAGTCTTCCTCATTGTGACTGTTGAAATCCGCGTAGACGGACACCGTCGAAATGAAGATATAGCGCTGTGAATGCGCCGCCAGCATGCGCGTCGATTCCTGTACATGTCTAGGCACATACCCGGAATTATCAACCACGGCGTCCCAGTCGTGACCCGCCAGGCCATCCAGCCCCCCATCGCGGTCACCCTTGATCGTCTCGAGGTCGGGAAATAAAGAGGCGTTGGTTCGGCCGCGGTTGAACAGGGTTACAGAATGTCCGCGCCGCAGCGCTTCGCGAACCATGTGCGGGCCGATGAAGCCGGTGCCGCCGAGTATCAGCACGCTGAGCGGCCTGTGTTCCTGCTGCGCGTCGGATGCGCGTGCCAGCCCCGGCAAACCGGTCGCCGCTGCCGCGGCGCCAAGCGCGCCGGCCTTGATAAACTCACGTCGACCGTGCTTCATTCCTGCATCCCCTTGTGCCTTATGCTAGCGGTATCGGTTCTGTAATTTTGCCAGCTCTTCTTTTCCTGGGTTCAATTCGTCCAGCGGTAAACTCGATAACGGCGCATCAACATTTCCCATGAGTTCATGCATCTCGTCACGAGTCTCGTTTGCATAGAGCAGGCCCGTCGTAATCTCGCCAGCGTTAAACCGTTCGCGCAAGTATTTGAATGCAGAGGCCCGGCTTGTCGGATCATAACTGTCATCCACCTTACGCAGAATAATGGAATCGCCGCCGTGCAGGTGAATCGGCATTGCCTCGCCCTCCTCGTAGGAGGCTTTAATCTCCTCTGAGGGATGAATGTAATCAACGTCAACAACGTGGTTGTAATGCTCTCGTGTATGCGCGTAACTCTTGGTCGAACCTTCGTGGTCATTGAACGTGACACAAGGGCTGATAATGTCAACGAGCGAAAAACCGCTGTGCAAGAGCGCGCCCTTGAGCAGAGGTACGAGTTGTTCTTTGTCACCCGAGAAACTACGCGCGATATAGGTTGCGCCCAGACTCAACGCCGTGCTAACGGGATCAATCGGTTCCTGCTGGTTCGGCATGCCTTTCTTGGGCATGCTGCCAATGTCAGCGGACGCTGAGAACTGTCCCTTGGTCAGGCCGTAGACGCCATTGTTCTCGATGACGTAGCACATGTTGAGGTTGCGCCTGATTGCGTGAACGAATTGGCCCACCCCGATCGACAGTGAATCGCCGTCGCCGGATACTCCGATGTACAAAAGATCGCGATTTGCCGCATTGGCGCCCGTTGTCACGGACGGCATGCGGCCATGAACAGAGTTGAAACCGTGTGACTGGCTGACAAAATAGGCCGGTGTTTTCGACGAACAACCGATGCCGCTCATCTTCGCCAGCATATGAGGTTCGATATCAAGCTCAAAAACGGCCTGAATGATCGCTGCGGTGACCGAGTCATGGCCGCAACCTGCGCACAAGGTCGATACGGCACCCTCGTAGTCTCGCGATGTAAGCCCCAGGGCATTCTTCGCCAGGCCCGGATGCGTGATTCTTGGTTTTGCAATATAGCTCATCGTTGTTGCTCCCGGGTCAGGCCGCGCGCCCTTTGGCGATTTCCTCGAGAACCCGCTTGACGACGAAGCCTGCGTTGATTGGCATGCCGTCATAGTGCAGCAGGGAAACCAGTTTGTTCTGGTCCGCATCGATATCGTCGATCAGGATGGTGCGAAGCTGAGCGTCACGATTCTGCTCGACGACGTATACAAGCTCATGCATCGCTATGAAATCGCGAACGGCATCTGTAAACGGGAACGCCCTTATGCGGCAATAGTTAAGGCCGACATTTTCTGCCTCGAGTCGGTCCAGCGCTTCCTTGCAGGCGCCGTCGCCGCTGCCCAATGTCAGGATCGCTGCCTTGTTGAATTTCGAGAAACGAATTTCGGCCTCGGGAACCATGCTGCGCGCTGTCTCCCACTTGTGGAGCAGCCGATCCATAACGTCCTGGTATTCGGCGGAATCCTCGGTGTAAGCGCCATACTTCGTGTGCCCGGAGCCGCGTGTGAAATAAGCGCCCTTCGGATGCACACCCGGGAGCGTCCGATAGGGAATTCCGTCGCCGTCAACATCAAGATAGCGGTGGAACTTCTCCATCTTTTCGAGCTCTTCGGCGCCCAGGACCTTGCCGCGATCCGGGACATAGTCTTCGTCCCACTCGAGCTCAGGCACCATCCAGTCATTCATACCAATATCGAGATCCGACAACACCATGATCGGTGTTTGCAGGCGTTCCGCCAGGTCGAATGCCGTTACCGACATGTAGAAACATTCCGCGGGATCCGCAGGGAACAGCAACACGTGCTTGGTGTCGCCATGCGACGCATAGGCACAGCTGATGATGTCGCACTGCTGCGTGCGCGTCGGCATACCGGTTGACGGGCCGGTTCGCTGCACATCAAATATCACGGCTGGAATTTCGGCGTAATAAGCGAATCCGATGAATTCGCTCATCAACGAGATACCGGGACCGCTGGTTGGCGTAAACGAGCGTGCACCCATCCAGTTCGCCCCGAGCACCATGCCGATCGCCGCAAGCTCGTCTTCTGCCTGGATAATGCAATACGTGCGTTTGCCCGTCTCCGGGTCGACGCGATAGTGCGAGCAAAAATCACGAAACGCATCCATGAGCGATGTCGACGGCGTAATCGGATACCACGCACCGATGGTCGCGCCAGCGTACATGCAACCAAGCCCCGCAGCCGTGTTGCCATCGATAATAATTTGTCCTGCCGTCGCATTCATTTTCTCGACACGCATCGGCAACGGACAGGGGAAATGTTCCATCGCGTAGTCGTAACCCAGCCGTATGGCCTCCATATTGGAGGCGATGAGCTTCTTCTTTTCGGCGAAAGTCTCTTCGAGCAGCTCCGTAATGATTTCGACATCGATGTCCAGCAGCGCGGCGATGGCGCCAACATAGGCGATGTTCTTCATCAGGATACGGGCCCGGGCCCCGTCAAAATGCTCGTTGCACATCCTGGAAAAAGGAATGCCGATGATCGTGATGTCTTCGCGATTCAACAGGTTTTTGCGCGGCCAGGTCGAGTCGTAAACCAGCCAACCGCCGGGCGCAACTTCGGCCATATCCCTGGCGTAGGTCTGCGCATTCATCGCAATCATGATGTCGACCCGGTTCGAGCGTGCATGGTAGCCGGCGCCGGTTACGCGAATTTCGTACCAGGTTGGCAGGCCCTGGATATTCGATGGAAAATAGTTTTTGCCGACAACGGGCACACCCATACGAAAAATTGACTTGCGCAACAATCCGTTTGCGCTCGCGGACCCGGTACCGTTAACTGTCGCGATCTTGATAACAACGTCGTTTACAGATGTCACGGGAGAGCCTTTATGCGCTGGATCCGCCCGTGGCGGTCTTGGGTGGATCTATCTGAGCCTCGTCCAGCGCGTAGGGCACCAGGATTGTCGATTTTTGCATGTCCCATGCCCCGGTCGGACAGCGCTCGGCACACAGACTGCAATGAACACAGAGGTCTTCGTCTTTAACCATGACCCTCGCCGTATGCGGCAGTTCGCCTGAGACATACAGCGCCTGTTCCGTATTTTCGGCGGGTGCCGACAGCCGCGTACGCAAGTCATCCTCGTCGCCGTTCATGGTGATGGTCAGGCAATCCACGGGGCAAATGTCGACACAGGCATCGCATTCGATACAGAGGCTCTCAGTGAATACCGTTTGCACATCGCAATTCAGGCAACGCTCGACTTCTTCGATCGTCTGTTCCACCGTAAAGCCGAGTTCAACTTCGATATCGAGTTTCTTGAAACGCTGCTTGAGATCGACATGCGGCATGAGGCGCCGAGAGGCCGGATCGTAATCGTTGGAAAAGCTCCACTCGTGCATGCCCATCTTCTGGGATTCGAGGTTCAGGCCCATCGGCAGGCGATCCTCTATATCTTCCCCCTGGCAATACTTGTGAATGGATATCGCCGCCTGATGGCCATGCTCTACCGCCCAGATGATGTTTTTGGGGCCGAATGCGGAGTCGCCGCCAAAGAAAACGCCGTCTCGTCCACACATCATCGTGGTCTCATCAACCACCGGGCACTCCCACTGGTCGAATTCGATTCCGATGTCCCGCTCTATCCAGGGGAATGCATTGTCCTGGCCAATCGCCAGCACGACATCGTCACAGGGAATAGTCTTCTCGCCGGTGACGGTGCCGCGATCGATGCGGCCATTCTCATCTATCGTGTATTCCATCAATTCGAAAGTCATGCCGACCAGCTTGCCCTTCTTGATGACGAATTCTTTCGGCGAATGGTTGACGAGGATTTCAACGTTCTCCTCTTCGGCGTCTTCCAGTTCCCAGGCCGAAGCCTTGAAGAAACCGCGTGGCTTGCGTGCCATTACCTTGACGTCTATGGCGCCGAGACGCAGCGACGTCCGACAGCAGTCCATCGCGGTGTTACCGACACCGATTATGAGCACGCGCTCGCCGATGGAGTCCACATGCTCAAATGCAACGGACTCCAGCCAGTCGATCCCGATGTGAATGCGATCGGAATCATAACGACCGGGTATTTCGAGGTTCTTGCCACGAGGGGCGCCCGTGCCGACGAACACCGCATCATAGTTCTCGTCAAGAAGGTCCTTGAGACTCTCAATCGGGTGATTCAATTTGAGGTCGACACCCATATCGAGAATGTATCCGATCTCCTCGTCGAGGACTTTTGGCGGCAGCCGGAATTGCGGAATATTCGTCCGCATGAGTCCGCCTGTCGTCTCGAGTGCCTCGAAGATCGTCACGTCGTAGCCCAGTGGACGCAGATCATTTGCGACGGTTAAAGAAGCACATCCCGCACCAATCAGCGCAACACGCTTGCCGTTGTTTTTCGCAGGCGGCCGTGGAAGTCGATCCCGGATGTCGTCACGATGATCGGCAGCGACTCGTTTGAGGCGGCAGATCGCAACAGGCTTGTCTTCGACACGACCCCGACGGCACGCTGGCTCGCAGGGACGATCACACACTCGTCCCAGGATGCCCGGAAATACATTGGACTTGCGATTCTCCATGTAGGCATCGCTGAATTGCCCCTGGGCAATCATGCGAATATAGGCCGGCACGTCAGTGTGGGCCGGACAGCCCCACTGGCAGTCTACGACCTTGTGAAAGTACTCGGGATTGGCGGTATCTGTAGGTTTCATTCAGATGGCAAACCGGTGTAGTCCTTCTGGCCCGGTACTTTGGTGGAGTCCCTTGATGGTCGCTAGCATAGCGGGATCGGGGGGAAAGTAAATAGAAGCCATCCGCCTTATCTGGCGCGCGTAAATTCCATGCGCCGGCCAGCGATATGCCCGGTGAGTTTTCCATCCCGAAAAACCACCTGGCCGTTGACGATTGTCGTATCGATGGATGCCGAAAACTGGTGTCCCTCAAACGGCGACCATTGGCATTTGCTGAGCAGATTGTTCTTGCTGACCGTGTACGGCATGGCGGGATCGACAATGACCAAATCAGCAAAATAACCCTCGCGCACGTAACCCCGTTCCGTGATACCGAACAGATCTGCCGGCGCATGGCTCACGCGATCGACCAGCAACTCAATATTGATCTGTCCGTCCGCGACGAGATCGAACAGCGTCAGCATCGCATGTTGCACCAGCGGCAAACCCGCCGGAGCCTCGAAGTAACTGGCGGCCTTTTCGCTTGCGGTATGCGGCGCATGGTCTGTCGCGATAATGTCAATGCGTCCTTCGTTGAGGGCGGCAACCAGCGCTTTTCTGTCTGCTGCACGCTTGATCGCCGGGTTGCACTTGATCTTCGAGCCAAGCTGCTCATAGCTGGATTCGTCAAACCAGAGATGATGTACGCACACCTCTGCCGTGATGCGTTTCTCCGATCGATGTGCCTTGGAGAACAGATCCATCTCGATCGCCGTCGTCAAATGCAGTATGTGCAACAGTGCATCGTGCCGCCGCGCGAGGTCGACCGCGAGCGTTGAGGACGCCAGGCAGGCTGCCGCCGAGCGTATCTTCGGATGTTCGGAGAAAGGTACCTGCTCGCCATATTTCGCGCGTGCTTTCGCTTCGTTGTCCCAGATTGTCGGCGAGTGTTCGCAATGCGTGACCACCATGATCGGCGCATGCTCGAACATTCGCTCGAGCACCTCCGGATCGTCGACCAGCATGTCGCCGGTTGACGCGCCCATGAAGGCCTTGATTCCGCAAGCCTCTCCAACTTCGAGCGCCTTTACTTCTTCGATGTTGCCGTTGGTCGCGCCGAAGTAAAACCCGTAGTTTGCGGTACACCGACCTTCGGCAACAGCGTACTTGTCCGCGAGCGCGGTCCTGGTCGTTGTCTGCGGGTTGACGTTCGGCATATCCATGAAACTGGTAATTCCGCCAGCTGCGGCTGCGGCAGACTCCGTCGCGAGGTCACCCTTGTGGGTCATGCCGGGTTCGCGAAAGTGCACCTGGTCATCGATCATTCCGGGCAACAGATACTTACCGGCGGCGTCGATAACGTCGGCGCCGTCCGGCACCGCGATGCTCGCATCGATTCTGGTGATCCTGTCGTCTTCGATCAGTACGTCAGCTTCGCGAATCTCACCCTCGTTGACGAGCCGCGCATTGGAAACAAGCAGATGTGCCAAGTGGAAATCCCTTTATCAAGATGAGCGCCGTTAACATTACGGCCAGCCTGCATTATGAAAGGGTCGGTCGATGATTACCATCGCAACCATTCGCTACCCTTTGCGGACGGCGGCACGGTGTGCGATAACCGCAGCCGTACCCACCATACCGCGATCAAATGAACCCTACCGATTACCTGGATCTGATTCGCAACGCGAAGGTCTACGACGTCGCGCTCAGGTCGGCGCTGGAGCCAGCCCTCAATCTGTCCGCTCGCCTCAACAACCGAATCCTGATGAAGCGCGAGGACCTGCAACCCGTGTTCTCGTTCAAGCTGCGCGGCGCCTATAACAAGATCGCGAGTCTCGACCCCGAGCAGCTGACACGCGGCGTCATATGCAGCTCCGCGGGCAATCACGCACAAGGCGTCGCGCTGGCGGCGAAGCGTCGCGGAATACGTGCCTGTATCGTGATGCCCGTAACCGCCCCGACAATCAAGACGGACGCGGTTCGAGCGCTGGGTGCCGAGGTCGTCCTGTTTGGCGATGCGTATGACGATGCTTACGCGCATGCCCGCGAGTTATCGGAGCGCGAGGGCCTCGTCTTCATTCATCCGTTTGACGACCCCGCTGTCATTGCCGGTCAGGGCACAATCGGAATGGAGATCCTGGACCAGGCTGGAGACAATATCGACGCCATTTTCGTGCCGATTGGGGGCGGCGGGCTAATCGCGGGTATCGCAACGTACGTGAAACAACTGCGCCCTGACATACGAATTATCGGTGTCGAGCCCGAGGATTCTGCCGCAATGAAGGAGGCCCTTGCGGCGGGCGCTCCAGTTACACTCGATCACGTCGGTATTTTCGCCGACGGCGTCGCGGTGCGGCGCGTGGGCGACGAAACGTTTCGCCTCTGCCAGGCGTTCGTAGATGACGTAATCACCGTCAATACCGACCAGATATGTGCCGGCATCCGCGACATCTTCGAAGACACGCGCTCCATCGTCGAGCCCGCGGGTGGCCTGACGGTGGCCGGCGTCAAGAAATACGTTGCCGAGACACGTGTCTCCGGGCAGACACTCGTCACGATAAACTGCGGCGCCAACGTCAATTTCGATCGGCTCCGGCATATCGCAGAGCGTGCCGCGGTCGGCGAAGAAACCGAGATGTTGCTTGCCGCAGAAATTCCCGAGGAGCCAGGAAGCTTCCGCCGCTTTTGCGAAACCATCGGTCGTCGCGGCATCACCGAATTCAATTATCGCTACGCGGACAAGCACAAAGCGCACATATTCGTTGGCGTACAGCTCACGGAAGGCTT
This sequence comes from Woeseiaceae bacterium, assembly GCA_013001045.1. Classification (GTDB taxonomy): domain Bacteria; phylum Pseudomonadota; class Gammaproteobacteria; order Steroidobacterales; family Woeseiaceae; genus UBA1847. Next base: position 34,977 of record JABDNG010000055.1, read on the forward strand.
GCCGGAACGCCTGTTTCTAGTAGAGCGATTACGCGAGGCCGGTTTCCCGGTGGAAGACTTGAGTGACAACGAGATGGCGAAGCTGCATGTACGTCACATGGTTGGTGGCCGCTCGCCGGCTGTCAGCAATGAACGCATGTTTCGCTTCGAATTCCCGGAACGTCCCGGGGCTTTACTCGACTTCCTGAATGCGATCGGGACTGACTGGAATATCAGCCTGTTTCACTATCGCAATCACGGCTCCGACTACGGCCGTATACTCGCCGGCATCGATGTGCCGCAGGAAGACACGGATGAACTGGAGGCCCATCTCGCCGAACTGGGCTACCCACACTGGGAAGAGAGCGATAATCCAGCCTATACAATGTTCCTGTCGTGACGAAGTGGCTTCAATTGCCATTGGCCTGCAACCATTCTCGGCACAGGCGCATCAATAAACAGTAGATGACAAAAACACCTGATAACCAGGACAGGGGAAACTTATGGATTACAGAGCGCTAATCGTCATTATCTGGGCTTGCCTCATAGGCGCCGCGGCAATCGCCGCTGAGGAACAGCGGACACGTATCAAGATTGCGGTCGACGACGACGCTGCGGGTCAGCAGACCTTTCAGTTTGACAGTCAGGACGCCGGATTCGACCTGCAAAGCATGGCAGTCGGAGAGAGTCGTACGGTGACCGACACGTCCGGGAGCGTCGCCGATGTTCGTCGCACGGAAGATGGATTCGAGCTTGATTTCAAAGGCGAGACGATCAAGCTCGATGATCTGCAAGGACACGACGGCAGGCACGTTGAGCACGACGTCGACATGCACTTCGATGGCGGTGATTCCGATGGCGTCAAGGTCAAGAAGATCAAGATGATCAAGACGGATGGCGCCGAGGGCGTTACTGTGATCTCAGGCACTGAAATCGACGCGGAGACTCGCAAGCGAATTCAGGATGTTCTGACGTCGGCCGGACAGGATGGCGAGGTACATTTCATTGACGGCAGCGATATGAATGTTGAAGGGCATACGCAGGCGCACGGCAAGCGCGAGATTCGAATCATCGAGAAGGAAATGGACGTAACAAACTAGCCCTCCCTAATGCTGTTTGTTTCGTTTCGACTTGCGGTGGCCTATGCCACCGCTTTTTTTCACCACATTTCGCGCATTCGCGCATGCACGTCGATCTGCCGGGTCGAGTGCGTCTTCAGTCGCCCGGACTCTGACTCCGGCCTGCCCTGAAAATCCTTTTGCATCGTGGCCAGCAGTTGGTCAGACATGAACCGGCTGCGTGCACCGTAAACGTGTTTGTCCCCGTCACGACGTTGTTGCGTTACGTGGTAGCGCAATGGCGCAATCAGCGCCAGAGATTGTTTCGCCCTTGTCATCGCCACATACAGAAGGCGGCGCTCTTCTTCGATCATTTCGGGCTTACCGGTTGCAAACTCGGACGGAAAATTACCGTCCGACACGTTCAGGACGAACACCGAGTCCCATTCCTGGCCTTTTGCGGAATGCACGGTGGACAAGATCAGATAATCTTCGTCCAGCAATGGATCTCCGGCGAGATCACCGGCGGCGCTGGGCGGATCCAGCGTTAATTCGGTCAGGAATCGCTCGCGAGTCGGGTAACGACCTGAGATTTGTTCCAGCTGCTCCAGATCGGCCTCGCGCGTATCCAGGCCATCATAGAGACGCTCAAGCTGTGGCTGATACCAGCGCCGCACCTGCGTTACCTGCGCCTGCCAGCCCTGATCGTCGAATTCGGCAGCGGACAGCGTCTCCATCATCCCGCAAAAGCCGGACCAGTCTTTCGCGGCCGCGGCCGGAGGCCGGAACTCGCGCAATGCCGCAAACCGATGTTCCGCAACGGCCATGTGCTCGAAACAGCGCGTGGCGTTGGCCGGGCCCATACCAGGCATCAGCTTCAACACACGAAATGCCGCAACTTCATTCTTCGGGTTTTCTGCCCATTTGAGAACCGATAACAGGTCTTTGACGTGTGCCGCCTCCAGGAACTTCAAGCCACCGTATTTCACGTATGGAATGTTCCGCCGCACGAGTTCGAGCTCCAGGCGGTCACTGTGATGTGATCCGCGGAACAGTACAGCCTGCTGCTTGAGTTCGATTCCAAGCTCGCGATTCTTCAGGATTTCCGTAACGACATACTCTGCTTCCGCATCGCCGTCTTCGACCGTGACGTATTTGGGTTTGCCGCCATCTGAGCGATCTGAATATAGGTTCTTGCGATACTGCCTCTCGCTTTCCGCAATCAGGCAATTTGCGCTATCCAGTATGGGCTGCGTGGAACGATAGTTCTGTTCGAGAGTGATGACCTGTGCCGACGGCATGTACTGGTCGGGAAAACCGAGAATGTTCTCGACCTGCGCAGCGCGAAACGAATAGATCGACTGCGCATCGTCACCGACGACCGTAACGCCCTTGCCATCAGGTTTGAGCGCATTGAGGATCTCCGCCTGCACCAGATTCGTATCCTGATACTCGTCGACGAGCACGTGGTCGAACCACGACCCGATCTCGTCAGCGAATTCTTGCTCGGCAACAAGATGACGCCAATAGAGCAGCAAGTCATCGTAGTCGAGCGCCTGGCTTTGCTGTTTGCGAATAACGTAATGCCTGAATAACTCGGCGAGTTCGTCCGCCCAGTCACTGCACCACGGAAACGTCTTGTCGAGTGATTCAACCAGCGGTTTCTGCGTATTAACGCATCGTGAGTAAATCGCGAGGCAGGTGTCTTTCTTTGGAAATCGTCGGGCCGTGCGCGTGAGTTTCTGTTCGTGGCGCACGACATCCATGATGTCAGCCGCGTCGCCACGATCCAGTACCGAGAAACCCGGGTCGAGTCCGAGATTGTGCGCGTAGCGGCGCAGCAACCGATTCGCGACCGAGTGAAACGTACCCGACCACGGCAAGCCACCGGACGGCATGGGATGCAATTGCGCGCCCCGTGCAGAGGCGCGGACGATTGACTCGACACGCCGCGTCATCTCCACGGCCGCACGCCGGGTGAAGGTGAGCAGCAAGATCCGCTCCGGGCTCACACCTGAGATCAACAGGTGCGCAACGCGATGCGCGAGTGTCATCGTCTTGCCCGTGCCGGCACCAGCGATGACCAGCAGGGGTCCGGCCCGAAGCTCGTTGTCGCCACTCGCGTCACCGTACTCCGCCGCAAGCCGCTGCGCCGCATTCAGCATGCCGAGGTGATCGAATTCCTGCAAAGCCTGCTGCACGGCTGTCTCCCAAAAGTCTGTATTTTTATACAGTACTGGATGTATTTACAAGGATGGCTGCAGGAAATCCTCAATTACGCCTGCCAGCGCCCGTGGCGCTTCGAAGTGCAGCATGTGGCCGGCGCCGTCGATGCTTGCGTGCGATGCGCCGGGAAACATGCGCTCGACCGAACTACCGATATCCTCGGCGAAGGTGCTTTCCGAGCCCACGACGAGCAGCGTGTCGGCGGTTATCGCCCGACAGCAGGCTTCGGCCTCGGCACGACGATAGAGCACAGGATTGGGCAGCTTGTGCCGCCGATCCGCGCGCAGCCTCACCGTGCCATCGGCGCCTTCGCTCGCCCATTCCCGCGCCACAAAGGCGGCGGCGCCGCCGCCCATGGCCGGATAACGCTTCTGGATGCGTTGTGCCAGCACATCGAGATTTGCATACTCCGAAAACGTCGGCGCCTCCAATGATCGTTCTATCCACGAGCGGTATCGGCCTGGCGCCTCATCAGGATCGGAGTCTTTGAGGCCGAATCCCTCCACATTGACGAAGGCCCGCACCCGCTCGGGCATGGTCCCGGCATACAGCGAAGCCACGTTCGCGCCCATGCTGTGACCGACCAGCCGTACGGGCTCGTCGGGAGAAAATAGTTCGAGCAACGCGTGCAAATCCGCAACGTAATCGGGAAACCAATAGCTCGTGCACTCGCAGGAAGACCGTCCGAAGCCGCGCCAGTCCGGCGCGACGACATGCCAGTCGCCTCCGAGCGCATCGACAACAAATTGGAACGTCGAACCGGTGTCAGCCCAGCCATGCAGGTAGACGAGCAATGGCAAGTTCGCGTCGCCCCACTCATTGACACAGTAATTCATGCCTCGAACCGCGAACTGGCCCGACACTCGCGCCACCTTGGGTTCATAGATTTGATTTCTACCCATGCGTCAATACTTGCACAACGCCGCCGCCGGATGCACGAATACGGTGAATCAACGAAATCTGCACGTTACGCTTTTGTCTGTCAGGTCGTGTATAAACGTATTCAATATTTGCAACGCGTTTCGCGACCCACCCGACGATAGCCTTTATGACGTTCGAAATCGCACTGGTCCTGGGAATCCTGGGCATTTCGCTAATCCTCTTCATTAGCGAAGTGATTCGCATGGACCTCGTCGCCCTGCTTGTTCTCGGCGCCCTCGCAGTGACAGGCCTCGTCGACTCCAACCAGGCGTTCGCGGGCTTCAGTAATAGTGCGGTCATCACGGTCTGGGCGATGTTCATCCTGAGCGAAGGTCTGACGCGCACGGGCATCGCCGACATCATCGGCCGCCAGGTCATGCGGATTGGCGGTAAACGTGAAGTGCCGATGATAATCGTGATCATGATCACGGGCGCCGTCCTGTCGGCCTTTATGAACAACATTGGCGTGGCTGCGCTCATGCTTCCGGTGGTCGTAGGCGTTGCGCGTCGGACGCGCATTCCCGCATCGCGATTGCTGATGCCTCTCGCCTACTCGACGCTCCTGGGCGGCCTGATGACACTCATCGGCACGCCGCCAAACCTGCTGATCAGCGAGTCCATGGCGCAGAACGGACTCACGCCGTTCGGACTATTCGACTTTACGCCCTTGGGCGGCGCCGTCATGATTATCGGCGTGGTTTTTGTCGCGCTGGTTGGTCGCTTTCTATTGCCGACAACGCGCGCCGAGCGCGGCAAGCATGTCAGTCAACGCAGCTTGCGAGCACGTTACAAATTGCAGGAACGCACATTCATGTTGCGCATTCCGCGAGACTCCATTCTTGTCGGCAAGTCGCTCGCCGACAGCCGCATCGGCGCGTCGACTGGTCTCATTATTCTGTCACTTCATCGAAACGGCCGCAGCGAAACCCTGCCCAATCGGCAAACCATTATTCGTGGCGGCGACGGTATTCTCGTGCAAGGGCGACTCGATCAGTTTCGTGAACTCAGGCGCTGGAGCGATCTCGTCATCGAGCGCGAAGCGCCCGTTCTGAAATCAATGGTCGCGTCGAAAGTAGTGTACGCGTCCGTCACCATTGCCGACGGCTCGCCCGTCATTTCAGAGCTCGTGAGGCATGCCGGGTTTCGGACGCGTTTCGATGTCGCGGTCGTCGGCATCATGCGCCGCGATGCTTATCGCCTGACCAACCTCGCCTATGTGCCTATCAAGGTGAATGACAAGATCCTGGTGCAGGGCGAGGTGGAGGCAGTCGACCAACTCGAGAAGTTTCCGGACTTTAGCAGTGTCGAGGTATTTACGCCGGAACAGCTGGCCGAGAAATACCACGCCGATGAACGCATGTTCGTCGTGCGTCTGCCGAAGCACAGTGGCCTCGTTGAAGAGACACTGCAGAAAAGTCGTCTTGCGGATGTTTTCGATTTTCGCGTGCTGGCGGTGTTTCGCGACGGCGAACTCAAAGTTATGCCGCGTGGCGACGAGGTTTTGCTCGGTGGCGACCTGCTGCTTATCGAAGGACAACACACGGACCTCGACGTATTACGCGGATTACAGGAATTGGAGATCGACACCAAGGTTCGGGCGAATGTATCGGCGTTCGAGTCCGAACGCCTGACACTGATGGATGCGACGCTCGATCCACGCAGTACGCTCGCGGGGCGATCAGTTGGTGAGCTGAATTTCCGCGAACGCTACGGCATCGAGCTTGCGGGTATCTGGCGCGAAGGCGAAACCGTCGGAACGGACCTTGCCGATGAACGCCTTCAGGTCGGCGACGCCTTGTTGCTACTGGGACCACGCGATCGCTTGCAACTGTTGTCCTCAGACTCCGACTTCCTGGTCTTGACGCCGCTTGGACAGGAACCGCCCGATACGCGCCGCGCACCACTCGCTGCGGCAATCATGTTCGGCGTCGTCGTTACGGTCATGCTCGGCTACGCACCCATTTCCATTTCCGCCGTTATCGGTGGAACCATCATGGTTTTGACCGGCTGCCTGAATATGGAGCAGGCGTATCGGTCGATCGACTGGCGAGCAATCTTTCTTATTGCCGGCATGCTGCCGCTCGGCACCGCAATGCAGGATACAGGCGCCGCGACATACCTTGCCGGCCAGGTAATGGCATTACTCGGTGACGCCGGTCCGTGGCCGGTGATCATGGGGCTCTATATCCTCACGGCCATGGCAACGATGATCATCCCGACTGCAGCACTGGTTGTACTCATGTCGCCAATCGTGTTGTCCGCCATGTCCGACATGGGGCTGGCGCCGGAGACGGCGATGATGGCGGTCGCCATGGCTGCGTCGGCGAGCTTTACAAGCCCGATTTCGCACCCGGCCAATATTCTCGTCATGGGTCCGGGTGGATATCGGTTTGTCGATTACCTGAAAGTCGGCGTGCCGCTCACAATCGTGGTCTTCATAACGGTCATGGTCTTATTACCGATACTTTGGCCGCTGGTTCCGGCCTGACAGGATTCATCCCTGTAACAAGAACAAGGACGGAAAGTCCGGGAGTATTTAAATTGACAGAGAGAATAGTAATCGCAGGAGCCGGCCATGCCGCGGGCCAGATTGTCGCCACTCTGCGTCAACAGAAATTCGCAGGACAGATTGTGCTCGTCGGCGATGAACCTTACCTGCCTTATCAGCGGCCGCCGCTATCCAAGAAGTTTCTTGCGGGCGACATGCCCGCCGAGCGTCTCTACGTAAAGCCAGCGAGCTTTTACGAAGATCCGCAGATCGAGATACAACTGAACACGACGATCACCGCGATTGATCGAAACGCGAAAAAGCTCGAGGTCGAGGATGGCGACGACATCTCCTACGACAAGCTCGTCATTTCACTCGGATCGAGGGTCCGCAGCTTGCCGGTGGAGGGCGCAGATCTCAAGAGTGTTCACTACGTGCGGAGCATCGCTGACGTCGAGGGCATTCGTGCCGAACTCGACGTCGGCAAACGCCTGGTCGTCATTGGCGCAGGGTATATCGGGCTCGAAGTCGCCGCGGTAGCGCGCAAGCTGGGCCTCGATGTAACGGTTGTCGAGATGGCTGACCGAGTCATGAGCAGAGTCGTATCGCCCGAGATTTCCGATTTTTACCAGATCGAACACGCTAACCAGGCCGTGAAACTCAGGCTCTCCACGAACGTCGCAGCATTGCGCGGCAAAAAACGCGTCAAACGTGTCGACACCGCCGATGGCGAAGAAATACCTGCCGACCTCGTTGTCGTCGGCGTCGGCATACTGCCCAATACGGAAATCGCAGAAGAAGCCGGACTCGATGTCGACAATGGCATCGTCGTCGACGACCGCTGCCAAACCAGCGACCCGGATATTTACGCCGTCGGCGACTGCACGGCGCATCCCAATGCCATCTACGGGCGGCGTATTCGCCTGGAGTCGGTCCACAACGCACTTGAACAAGCCAAGACGGCCGCGAGCAATCTTTGTGGCAAGGAAACGCATTATTCAGACGTGCCCTGGTTCTGGTCGGATCAGTACGACCTGAAACTGCAAATTGCGGGTTTGTCGGAAGGTTATGATGACGTTGTGATACGCGGTAATCCTGCGGAACGATCGTTCGCCTGCATTTACCTGCGCGAGGGTCGTATTATCGCGGTCGATGCTGTCAATGCCCCGAAAGATTTCTTGCAGTCAAAAGCGTTGATAGCGGCACGCACCGTGATTTCCACCGACAAACTCGCTGACGCAGAGACTTCGCTGAAAGAACTGGCCACCGATGCATAAACGGGTGGCTGGCGTTAGTCGTCGGACGCGCCTTCGTCGGGCCTGTTCGACGCGCCTGGCAGTTCGATAAGCAGACTTCCTTCGGCAGAAACCGGACCATCGGCCACCGAATACGCCCGCGCCAACAGCGACTCGACGCCTTCCATTTTCAGCCCTTTGAGTGATCCGGAACCGCCCGTTACAGCTGCGGTCCCGAGGGCGCCGGGACCGGCCGTCAAATTACCAATCCAGCTTCCTTTCCAGTTGTTCGCAGAACTTCTGTAAGCCGGTACGACGACGTCTCGCAGAAATTGCCAGTAGTTCTCGGATTGTTCAACAAACAAACTGCCGCGGCCTGGTAAATAGGCGTACCAGACGCTATCGATCATCGCCTCGCCCTTCAGCAAGCGCGTCCGTTCAGAATGCGACGAAAATTTGACACCGATGCCAGCCGTCTGGCTGCGCGCGTCCCGCAGTACCGTTGCCATCGCGTCTGTTGAGGCTATGGACGGCTCCCACAATTGCAGGACCTTCTTCGGAAACGGCTTGAGTCGTGATTCGCCATCGTTCGTGTAAACCACCGCATCCGTCGGCACGCCAGAGAAATTCAGCCTTATGACTTCGGAATCAGTCAACGACAACGGCGATACGCCACGGTCAACAATGAACGGGTTATAGATCAATCCGGCGACAAAAACGGCTGCGCCTACCAGCACACCGAGAAATAATGTAATCGCGTATTTCATCAACGAGCTTCCCGGGCGCCTGCAAGAGTGGTCCGCAATTCGATGCGGCCGACAGGAGCGTCTGCATCGCCGGACGTATTCGGCACCCAGCGTTCGGTCATGACTCCGCGCAGCTGCGCGAACTCGCGCGAGCCCGCGCGCAACTCACCGTTGCGGAAACCGCCCGCCAGTCCTTCTGGCTGCATGTTCACAAACATCGAGCCACGCGCCGGCAGGTGCAGCACCCAGTCGATTACGTCTGCGGATTCATCCCTGGCCGCCGTTCTCGAAGCAACCCCGACAACAATATCCCGTGCGTTACGAATCTTGAACAGTTCGACGCGCACATCGCGGAGCATCGGATCGGCCGGCCAGATCATTCCTTCAGGTAGCGGTTGCTTCTGACCCGCCGCACCGATCAGGATACGATCCATCGGTACATTCGTATGGAATGCCTCGATATTGCCGCCATTGGCCGCGACGGTAACAATTGATTCCTCACGATGCTGATCGACAACGGGGTACGCATACAGCAGCGTGGCAACGCCGACGATTCCAAGCAAGATTCCAGCAATGAATGTTTTCAGCAAGATACTTCCACCTGGCAACAGCCAGCTAATTCACGAGGCAGTCGCCAAGTTTAGTTAAATTGAAGCGCCGGTCACACCGATTCTGGTGTTTTTTGTGACAGAACGCACAACAGCGCCGATCCCGGAGGTACGAAGCAGCCCGGCGGCGGCCGCTGCCGGCTTCCCACGCCTTGTGCCGCGCCGGTACAATCCTGCAACCGGCGCCACGAATGGCAGGAGCAAGGATAATGACAATGCCGATCTGCCTGTGGTCGGGCCCGCGTAACGTATCCACGGCATTGATGTACAGCTTTGCGCAACGCGCCGACATTCGCGTCGTCGACGAGCCCCTGTATGGCCATTACCTCAGGGTCAGCGGTGCCGATCATCCCGGGCGCGACGAGATCATCGCGTCCATGAATTGCGACGGCGACACCGTCATGCGCGATCTGTTGGCCGAGCAGGCACTGAATTCGTCGCAGAGGCTGTTCCTCAAGCATATGGCGCATCACCTCATCAGCCTCGATCTCGGCTTTCTAAAGGAAACCAGCAATGTCTTCCTGATCCGAAATCCGCGTGAAATGTTGCCCTCCCTGACTATCCAGCTCCCCCATGCGACGGCTTCCGACACCGGCTTGAAACAACAATGGGAACTTTATAGCGCCCTGCGCGCCGCGGGCAGCGCATCCGTCATCCTGGATTCGCGCGAATTACTGTTGGACCCGCCCGGGGTACTGGCGAAGCTGTGCGGTCACCTGGATATGACTTTCGATCCCTGCATGCTGCGCTGGCCGGTCGGCCCGCTTCCCGAAGACGGCATCTGGGCACCCTATTGGTACCATGCCGTTCACAAGAGCACGGGGTTTGCGCCGTATCGATCGAAAGACGTTTTTCCCGAGGAACTCCGGGGATTGCTCGCCGACTGCCAGCCCTGGTATGACAAACTGTTCGAAAATGCGCTCATCGGAAGCGCACAAGGAGCGCATTGAGTGAATTTGACCGACCCGCGAAATGCCGACATCGTCGTTAGCATCAATGGACAGCTCAAGTCACGTGCGGAGGCCTGCGTGTCCGTGTTTGACAGCGCCGTTCAGGGCGGCGATGCCGTTTGGGAGGGCTTGCGTGTCTACGATGGACGCATTGCCGAGTTGGACGGGCACTTGCTGCGCCTGCAGGACTCCGCGAAGGCTCTCGCGTTCGCAAACGTGCCGTCCTCCGACGATATACGCGCCGCGATTTTCGAAACGCTGGAGGCGAACGGCATGCGTGACAGCGCTCACATCCGGCTGACGCTCACACGCGGCGAAAAGATAACGTCGGGAATGAACCCGCGATTCAATCAATCCGGTTGCACTCTGATCGTTCTCGCGGAGTGGAAGCCTGCGGTTTATTCTGACGCAGGCATTCGCGTGGTCACTGCATCAACGCGTCGCAACACGCCCCAATGCCTCGACTCAAAAATCCACCACAACAATCTGCTTAACAACATCCTCGCCTCGATCGAGGCCAATGTCGCGGGAGTGGATAGCGCGATCATGCTGGACATCAACGGCTTCGTGTCCGAAACGAATGATACCAACCTGTTTCTGGTCAAAGGCGGCCGCGTGCTCACACCACTGGCGGACAGTTGTCTACCCGGGCTCACTCGGAAGATGATTCTTGTGATTTGCAAACAACAGGGCATTCCGGCCGAAGAGCGTAACCTGTCGCTCACCGAGGTTTATACGGCGGATGAAGTCTTTACAAGCGGCACCATGGGTGAGTTGACGCCTGTCCTTCAAGCTGACGGCCGAGTAATCGGTGACGGCGCGGCGGGCACAACGACGCGTCGCCTGCAAGAATTACATCGCGACTATGCCTACGAGCATGGGGCGCCGCTGCCATTTTGATCAGCAGTTCGAGAAATACCGCTGCAGATAGTCATCCAGGCTAATATCGTCAGCCGCTTCTATCGCCTCCTGCCGCATCAGGGAATCTGCGACCTCTTTCTCGAATACCGCCTTGCGACTTTCTTCCAGCGGCGTGATCGATGCGAAATAGTCGCTGTGTCCCTTCGCTAGCGAGACCGCGTATTCAAAGAAACTACTTTGCGTCTCTTCGAGATCCAGAAGCATGCGTGCTGATGGCGTCTCATGGGGATCGTCAACGAGCTTCTGCATCAGCCGGACCGCGTCAGCATAACTTTCGCTCGCTTCATTACTATCAATAAGCTCGGCTACTGCCAGTACCTTGCTCAGAATCTCCGTGCTCCACTCGCGCAACGTCACCGGAAGGCCATTTCGCAACAGTCGAAAATCCGGGTCACGACCGTGCTTCGCGGTGCCGGCATGGTTATTGGCGACCTCATTCAGTTCCTCAGCTTCCAGCTTCGGACTGTCATCCAGCAGGCAATAGATCAACAGCGCTTCGACAAACCGCATCGCGTTCTGATTGATGCCGGACGGATCGAACGGGTTGATGTCCAGAGAGCGAATTTCGACGTACTCAATGCCGTTGCGTCGCAGGGCGGCTGTCGGTTGCTCGCCCGATTTTGCAACCCGCTTCGGCCGTACGGGTGAATAGAATTCATTCTCGATCTGCAACAGGTTGGCGTTCAACTGTCGGTATTGCCCGTCGACCTTGACGCCGATCTTTTCGTAGGCCGGCTCGCGCGTGCAAATGGCCTGGCTCAAGTCACCAACGTATTCATCCAGGCTGTTCAGGGAAATACCAATTCTCGATTGGTTCTTGTTGCTGTAGCCGAGGTCACTCATGCGTAAAGACGTGCCGTAGGGTGCGAAATACGTATCGGCATCGAACGATTTCAGATTTGCCACCGCGCCGGACGCGAACGATTTGCACAACGCCGGAGAAGCACCGAATAAATAGAGAATGAGCCAGCCCAGACGACGAAAGTTGCGAATGAGATTGAGATACTGATCCGATCGAAATTCTTCGGCCGGCCGTTGCACGCCCAGAATCTGCTGATACTGAGGCCAGAATTCAGTCGGCAGAGAGTAGTTGAAATGCACGCCCGCAATAAGCTGCATTTGTCGGCCGTAGCGATGGCCTAATCCACGACGATAAATCGTTTTCATGCGCCCGACGTTGGATGGCCCGTATTGCGCCAGCGGAATGTCTGCATCGACAGGAATAAGGCAGGGCATGCTCGCCGACCAAAGCATTTCTTCGCCGAGTTTCGAATAGGTAAACTGATGAATATCGCAGAGGCATTGCAATGCCTCCCATGACGTCGCAAACGCGGGTGTTACGAATTCCAGCAGCGCTTCCGAGAAGTCCGTCGTTATGTAGCGATTTGTTAAAGCAGATCCGAGCGACACTGGATGCGGTTGCGACGATAAATAGCCATCGGCTGCGACGCGCAATGATTCTTTCTCGACGCCCTTCAGTCCACCCTGGAGTGCATTACCACTCGCAGCGGCAATCGCCGCCAGACGCTTTTCAAACCGCTGCTTCAAGATTCGTCCTTTGGAAGTTGCTTACGGTGCTTGGTCCGCATGCTGTTTTACCATAACCGTCGCGGGCGCGCCCGACCGCGACTCTGTACGCGACGACTGATCATTGAACGTGACATACTCTTGAGCATTGATACGCTCATGAATGAATCAGGAACCCGGCTGACATGAACGAAACAAGGCGACGGCGCCTGCGCGACCGCTCTGCGGGCGCAGCGACACTCATTAACCTGGGCTGCAAGGTAACCGGATTGATCAGCGGCGACGGGGATTTTCTGATTAACGGCGAGGTTGACGGTGACTGCGATATCAAGGGAACCGTTACCCTGGCCCCGAACGGCTATTGGCGTGGCACGATCAAAGCCGACACGGTCATCGTGTCGGGTCACGTCGACGGCGACATCGTCGCTACCGGCCCGGTCGAAATCACGGCCTCCGCGAAAATCGCCGGTACCGTCGCCGGCGAAGCCATTGCCGTCGCCGAAGGCGCGATTGTCGAGGGTGTCATGCAAACCAGCGGCCAGGCAGAACCGATCACATTTGTCGAAAAGCGCGAGCCAGACGGCTAGGCGAGCCGGCACGTCTATGACGCTCAAAGGGCCGCCCTGCCCGCACCGACAAGAAAATTTCCCAATTTGGAAAATTTCTTGTCATTTGCGCCTTGGTGCTACACTCAGGCGTATTAATGGCCGAATAATAATGAAAAGATGATCGGCATCAGAATTCCGCGAGTATGGCTGTTCGTGGTGGCGCTTGGCGCCGTCGCGGCCGTGGTTATGTTGTTCATGGTCTATGGCCAGAATCGATGGCTGGCCGACCAGATCGTAACGGCCAGTTCTCAGCAACACTATGCAGTCATGCAGGACAGTTTTGAACGTCGCGCACGATCAGAAATCCAGGCCCTGGCTGCGACCCTGCCTGTCGAAAACGCCGCAGGAGATGCCGCCGCATTGACGCTCGCAATGAACCAGGCGCTCGGCACAAGCGACAACCTGGCCGGTATTCGTTTTACCAGCAGCACAGGAGAATTCTGGGAGAGCGGAATCGTCCCGGCAGTCGACGACCTGGCAACAACGGCCTGGCTGCCCGAGCGCCTCGTGATCGCGTACCCCGTCAGCCGCAGTGAAAATGAAATCGGCTACCTGAGCGGGTCGTTCGACCTCGCCGAACTGAGCGCCGAATATGCGGCATTCGCAGACCGGCTATCTGCGAGCGAAATGCAAAACCGCCGGGTCAGCTATTCCTGGATCGCGGGAGGCACGCTGGTCTTATTCCTGTTCTCGTCCGCCATCGTCTGGCTGATAGTCCATGGTCGCTTGCGGCGCATCGTACAACTCAAACGCCAGGCGGAAAGATTTCGCGACGCCGATTTCGGCGACCCGTTGCCGGAAACTCGTGGCGACGATATCGACGAACTTGCGGCTGTTTTTAACGAAATGCGAGACCGTCTGCGGAGTACGACGATAACGAGGGATTACCTCGACAACATCCTCTCAGGAATGAACGAAGCGATCATCGTTACCGCGTCGGACGGCAAGATAGAGCGAATCAACACCGCAACAACGCACCTGCTCGGGTATGACGAGACCGAATTGCTCGGCACATCGATCGACTTCGTAGTGGACGTCGGCAAGAGCGGCTCACTGGCGGACGACTTGCCGTCCGGATTACCGAAGGAAGCAACATTCGAATCCAAATTCGGTGAATTGATTCCGGTCTCTTACACCTGTTCGGTCATCAAGGACAATCACGGCGCGGCGATGAACCGGATTTATGCCGCGCAGAACATCACGGAACGACAACGCGCCGAAAAAAGAATTCGCTATCTTGCTCGCATGGACGCGCTGACCAAGATTCCGAACCGCATGCAGTTTCAGCACTTGCTGCAGCGCGGCATCGCGCGTGCGCGTAGAGCGGGACGCCCGCTATGTCTGTTCTATGTCGATATAGACCACTTTAAGGAAATCAATGATACGTTCGGGCACCTCGCGGGCGACATGACCCTCGAGACCGTTGCCCAACGATTGGCCGCGGACCTACCCCCTAACTCCATTATCGGCCGCCTGGCCGGCGACGAGTTTGCTGTGATGATCGATGGGCTGGACCCGGGTTCGACCGGAATTGAAGCAACCCGCGAACTCGCTCAGTTGCTCTTGAATCGCCTGGCGGAGCCTTTCTTCGTGCACGGGCACGAAGTGTTTATGACCGCGAGCATGGGTATTGCCTTCTACCCGAAAGACGCGCCCAATGTCATTGACCTGATCCGTAATGCCGACGCGTCGCTGTATCATGCGAAAAAGAGCGGCGGCAACCAGTTCGCATTCTATGAGCCCGAGATGAACGAAGCGTCAGTCGATCGGCTCATGACGAAAAGCAAGCTGAAACGTTCTTTCGAACGCGACGAACTGCTCGTGCACTACCAGCCCAAGTACAACCTCGAAACCGGTGAGGTGTACGGCGCGGAAGCACTGGTTCGTTGGGAGCTGCCGGAACGCGGCCTGATTCTTCCAGCCGACTTCATCCCGATTGCGGAAGAGTCGAGCTTGATCATTGAAATCGGTGAGTGGGTCCTGGACAAGGTCTGTGAGGACTTCCGTCTCTGGCAGAGAAGCGTCCCGTCACCCGGGCGAGTTTCGGTCAATCTGTCGCTGAAACAACTGCGACAACTCAATTTCATCACGCGCATCACTTCAATTCTGCGTGGCCATGAGGTCTCACCGACATCTCTCGAACTCGAAATCACCGAAACGACGTTGATGGAGAATCCGGAGCGAACCATCAAGCTGCTGGACCAGCTGTACGGGCTCGGGCTTCACCTCGCGATCGACGATTTTGGTACAGGTTATTCGTCTCTGAGCGCGTTGCAGCAATTTCCAATTAGCACGCTGAAGATTGACCAGTCCTTCGTCCGTAATATTGCGACCAGTCCGGACGACGCGACTATTGTCGATACGATCATCAAGATGGGGCAGAATCTGAATATGGATGTTGTCGCCGAAGGCGTCGAAGTCGAGGCACAGCTAAATTTCCTGCAAGAACTCGGATGTACCTACGTGCAAGGATTGCTTTTCGGTGAACCGATGAGCTCCGAGAACTACCTGGAACTCCTGCTGGCGCAGGCCGACGGCACCGATTCCTACCGGGCCCTGTTCGCCTGATTCCGCCGTTCATGTTTGCTTCAGCCAGGGGCTGTGAAAATGCCCACTCATACCGTAAGCGATTGTTTTTTAATTACCTTTTTGCCGGCTTCACTCCGCACCGGCAACATGATCTAATATTGTATCGAGACTAACCTGCCCGGTTGGAGCTGCGGCTCTGCGGGCCCGACCAGGTTGATTCAATGAAAAAAATGACGAAAGCAGCAATCTCTGCGATAACGATGTTCGCTGCCCCCATGGCCCTCGCCTGCGATTACCCGCAAAAGGCTGACGTGCCGGACGGGAATACCGCGACCAAGGAAGATATGATCGCCGGCCAACGCGACGTCAAGGCCTATATGGGGGCGATGGATGCCTACCTTTCTTGCATCGAGGCAGCCGAGCAGGAGACCGTTGCGGGGCCTGACGACGCGGAAGAAGACGCCAAACAGCAACGCATTGCGATGTTCAACAAGAAGTACAATGCTGCGGTCGAGGAAATGAATCTCGTCGCCGAAGAATTCAATATGCAGGTACGAGCCTACAAAGAACGCAGCAAATAAGCGCGGCACACAAGGTCTGAAAATAAAAGCGCCCGTCATTTGACGGGCGTTTTGCTTTTCAGGTCCAGAACTCCGGGCTCTGCTACTTCAGATTGCCGATTTCCCGGCTCAGGTCGTGTTTGTTTTCGGTAACAATGCGCTCCAGTACCTTGATTCGCTCCTCCAGCCGCTCGATCTGCTCAAGCGTCTCCTCAAGCTCCGGGTCCTGAGCTCTTCGTTCTTCGTTCTTTAGCACCAGGTACTTTTGGATAGTAAGCGCCGTAAAGACGATTGCGACTATGCAAACGACATAAAACAATGTGTTCATAGACAGGCCCCTATGCTGTGTCTGTTATTCAAAGTCTTCGAAATTCCTGTTCCAGCTGAAAACGCGGGGACGTTACCTGTTTTTCCAGGTCAGCAAGACGCTTGTCCAACGACTGATAGCGCTTGCGAACATCTTTGATCGACGGACCCGCCGGCATCTCGATTGGCTCCTCGCTTACCCGCCTGTCTCGCCTTCGCGCCGATCGCTTCGAGCGCCTTGTCCGTCTCGATTTCCAGCAACACCGGGTCTCCACAACTGTGTCATAGCCCCGGCCTGATTCTGCCGGGATCAGGAAAACCGCTGTCAGGTAGGCGGCCACGGCCATTGGCATTGCCATCAGGAAAGCAACTACCGCCAGGAAACGGGTCACTTTCAGATTCAGCCCAAAGTACCCGGCAAGCCCCGCGCAAACGCCGCCCAACACAGCTCGGTCGGCGTCACGATACAGTCGTTGCCTGGACGTTTCGCTGTATGAACTCATGAGCGTCTCCAATGATCGCGACGATAGCTCCGCCAGAAATCATTCTCATTACTACGCCCGGAATATACCAGCGGTTTCTCCCTGATCAGGGCAGTCGCCGCGAGGTATGCCGCAGCTGTCGGCCAGAAGAACAGGAACAGGCTGATAACCGCGATGACCCTCACCGTACTCAGGCGGAAATTGAAGCGCTCCGCAATGCCTGCGCAAACGCCGAACACCCAACCATTTTCACGATCCCGATAGACACCGTGCAGCGCTCCGAAATCCGTGTCCCAGCTATCTCGACTCATTCCCAACTCCTCTCAAACGGTCCGTTTACTCAACCTCTACGCGTCGATTCTGGTCTGCTGCAACGCGTTTCTTCAAGGCATCGAGTTCCTTGTTTACGGACTCCTCGGCCTCGAGGCCGGCGAATTCGTGATTGAGGTCTTTGGGCAAGCCCAGGTCATAGGCTTCGACTCTGCCTTCAACATCATCAATACGACGCGTGTAAGCCTCGAAACGCACCATTGCGTCATCGATCTTGAAATCGTGGATCTTCTTGCGGGCGGCCAGCCGGCTGTTCGCCGTTTTGTGACGTGCCAGCAAAGACTTCTGCCGCGTTTTTGCGTCTTCGAGCTTGCTTTCCAGGCGGGCGATATCTTCATTGAGCTTCGCCAGACCTTCGTCAACGGACAGGTAATCTTCTTTCAACACATCCACAGCGCCGGATACCCGGGACTTTTCTACGAGTGCGGCTTTCGCCAGATCGTCGCGTCCCTTGCGCATCGCAAGTTCGGCCCTGTCGTCCCAGTCGTGTCGTTCGCGATCCAGGGTTTCGATTTTTCGGTTCAGGTCTTTCTTGTCCGCAATCGAACGCGCTGCTGCCGACCTGACTTCGACCAGCGTGTCCTCCATCTCCTGAATCATCAGCCGGACGATCTTTTCCGGATCCTCGGCTTTGTCGAGAATGGCGTTGATATTGGAGTTCACGATGTCACTGAATCTCGTGAATATGCCCATGAGCTTTTCCTCTTTTCGGTTGAATCCTGCTAAAAGAGTTGCAGCATTCGTGCCAACCCGGCCGTACTTCCGTAACTTACTCATTTAAAACGTTTTTTAGACTTTACGCATTACTCCTGGTCATTATAGGAATGGCGAATTTGACTAATTCTTCGCATATTTCACTATTTTTTGGTCTAATTGGCACATGTCATCCGGCCCCGAATCCCAACACATCATCGGAGAAGCGCCCGCGTTCCTGGAGATGCTCGAACACGTGTCCCGGGCCGCGACCCTTTCGAAGCCGGTTCTGGTCGTCGGCGAGCGCGGCACGGGAAAGGAGCTCATCGCATCGCGTCTGCATTTTTTGTCGGACCGGTGGGAACAGGCCGTGGTCAAGGTCAATTGTGCGGCGCTGACCGAGAGCATCCTCGAATCCGAATTATTCGGGCACGAAGCCGGCGCATTCACGGGTGCGGCAAGAACCCATGTCGGACATTTCGAGCGTGCGGACGGCGGCACCTTGATCCTCGATGAGCTCGCGACGATCTCGCTACGCATGCAGGAAAAAATCCTGCGCACCATCGAGTACGGTGAAGTACAGCGTGTGGGAGGCAATGACACGCTGCGCGTGGATGTCCGCATTGTCGGCGCGACCAATGCAGACCTGCAATTGCTGGCCGCCGAAGGTCGATTCAGAAAAGACCTGCTCGACCGCCTGGCGTTCGACGTGATCACGGTTCCGCCGCTACGGGACAGGGTCGAGGACATCCTGCCGCTCGCCAACGCATTCGCGATCAACATGGCGAGCGAGCTGAAGTGGAGCTACTTCCCAGGATTCAGTGCGCGAGCGTCGTCAACGCTGCTTCGCAACCGTTGGCCCGGTAATGTACGTGAGCTGAAAAACACCATTGAAAGGACGGTCTATCGTTCGAAGGACCCGGAGCAACCGATCACCAAGATTGCGCTCGACCCTTTCGATTCGCCCTTCAAGATGGCGGCCAGCGCCGCCGTGCCGATAAAGCCGCCTGTGACAAGACGCAGCCCGTTACTGCCAACTGATCTGCATCAACGACTCGTCGATACTGAGACTGACCTGTTGCAAGCCGCGCTCGAGAAGGCGCGTTTTAACCAACGTCTTGCTGCGGACCTGCTGGGCCTGAGTTATCACCAATTCCGGGGCAAATTGCGGAAATTCAATATTCCCGGTAAGCCGGGCCCGATTGTCTAGATAATCCTTACTAACTTTCGTCGCGGTAGCGGCGCACATAGATTGCGGCCGTCACAAACAGTGCGCAGATGACCACACCGCCCCACATCGAAGGGCTCGTCAGGAACCGGCCGACGTCGAGGAATGCAAGCAAGCTCACCGCCTCTTCACTGAGATGCAGAGTTTCTTCGTCGAAGAAGGCCTCGATATCCATGCCGCGGAATAGCGGGATCATGCCTTTGCGACTGAAAACCGCGTCAGCAAAAAAGGACGACCTGAGAAAAATGAATTCGAGAATAGGGATAAGAACCAAAGGCATGAATGCCATCAGAAACGGCGAGCGTTTTGTATACGCGGACACGAACAGGAACCAGCCGACGAATGGCGACATCCATACGGCGCTTGCCAGGGTAACGATCAGAGCCGCGAGCCAATTGTCCAGCAATGGCACTGAGCCCCAGATAAGATGGCCCGCGTCGGCACCCTTTGCGCTAAACCAGATACTCGTCACGGCGAGATTGACGAGGTGAGTCGCAATGACCACCGCAACAGTCACCATCGGAATAATCACGATGGCAGTTACGAGTTTTGATATCACGGCTTCGGCGTCGGTCACGGGCATGGACCGCCAGAACAGGATG
>JABDNG010000065.1 GCA_013001045.1 Woeseiaceae bacterium
TTACAATATGAAAACTTCCGCGATTAGACTCGCCCTATAACAAGAATAAATACGATGGGTAACGGCATTGAAAAAAAGCTTCGCCGCCAGGACATAACGTTCGAAGACAAGGACCAGGCGCTGCGAGACGACGTTCGCACGCTCGGTGCCATGGTCGGCGAACTGATCCGGGAACAAAGCGGCGAAGACCTCTATGAGCTGGTCGAAAAATCGCGCCTGCGTGCCATTCGCCGCCGCGAAGGGAACGAAAAGCCGGGAGAAAACCTCGCGTCACTGGTCGAGGGCCTCAAACCTGACATGGCGCTGCAGCTGATTCGCAGTTTCTCGACCTACTTTCAGATGGTCAACACGGCCGAGAAGGTGCATCGGATTCGCCGTCGCCGTGAGTATCTTCGCAACGCCGACCAGGACCAGCCGGGCGGGCTCGAAGAGACGCTGCTGAAACTCAAGGCGTCCGGCATGGATGCCGACAGCCTGCAGGCCTTGCTCGACAGGATGTTGATCGAACCGGTTTTTACCGCACACCCGACCGAGCCGACGCGACGTACCATCCTGCGCAAAGAACAGAACATCGTAAGGCACCTTGTCAACCTCCTGAACCCGACGATGACGCCACAGGAAACCGAGTCGGCGTTGGAGAACATTCGCCTGCTGGTGACAACTGGTTGGCAAACCGACGAGCACCCGTCCGAGCAGATGACGGTTGCCGATGAGCTCGAGCATGTGCTGTTTTTCGTAACGGACGTGCTGTATCGCGCAGTAGCGCCGTTTTATGAAGACATACGTGCTGCCGTGGTCCGCATTTTCGGTGAGGACGGTAAAAACCTGGAGCTTCCGAACCTGCTGCGGTTTGCGTCCTGGGTCGGCGGCGACATGGATGGCAATCCGAACGTCAGCGCCAAGACTATTCGCGACTCGCTGGCGCGGCAGCGCGCGCTGATCCTGGACCTCTATTACAAAGAATGCGGCAAGATCGCGGAAAAGCTCAGCCAGTCCGACGACCGCGCTACTTTCGGCCAGGGAATGCTTGACAAGATCGAGGAATACCGCGGTATTTTTCAAAATGCCTACCACGCGGTTCCGGCGCGCCACAGGGACATGCCATACCGCGTGTTCCTGCGCCTGGTGCAGCAGCGGCTGCAGTCGACCTACGACGACGACATTTATCCGTACGAGAAGGTCTCGCAGTTCATAGCAGACATCGAGCTTGTTTCCGAAAGCCTGTCATTCAACAAGGGCAGGCACGCCGGGCTGTTCGCGGTTAATCGACTGCTGCGCCGCATCCGCACGTTTGGCTTCCACCTGGTAACGCTCGACGTGCGCCAGGACGCGGACGTGCACCGCCGCGTGATCGCCGAATGCCTTGGCGACGATGAATGGCTGGAACGCAGCGTCAAGGATCGCACCGAGAGGCTGGTCGAGGCGATGCGATCGCGCGAGGGCCCGCCGATGAGTCTCAGTACCCGTGCCCGCAAGACAATCGCGGTCTTTCAGGCCATCGCGTTCTGTCGCCGCAAGTACGGAAAAAATGCGATCGGACCGTTCATTATCAGCATGACTCAGGGCGCCGACGACATCCTGTCGGTGCTGCTGCTCGCGCAGTGGGGCGAATTGCACAACCGTCGCGGCGACGTGCCGCTCGACGTCGCGCCGCTGCTCGAAACCGTCGACGACCTGCATAGTGGCCCGGAAATACTCGAAGCGCTGTTGAGCACGGAGCTTTACCGTGAACATCTCGAGCGCCGCGGTAACCGGCAGACCGTCATGATCGGATATTCCGACAGCAACAAGGATGGCGGGCTCGCTGCAGCGCGCTGGGCGCTGCAAAACGCGCAGGAGACGCTGGTCAACGTCGTCGAATCGCAGGGCATCGAGCTGACGCTGTTTCACGGCCGCGGCGGCACCGTCAGCCGCGGCGGCAGCAAGACCCATACCGCGGTGCTTGGCGCGCCACCCGGAACCGTCAACGGCCGGCTGCGTGTTACCGAGCAAGGTGAAATCATTAACGAGAAATACGGACTGCGCGGAATTGCGCTGCGCACGCTCGAGCAGACAATGGGCTCCGTTGCACTTGCCACAGCAATGCCCACTCACCGCGGCAACGACATGCCCGAATGGCACGACATGATGAACGTCATCGCCCAAGAGAGCCGGCGTGCCTATCGCAAACTCGTTTACAAGACGCCCGGGTTTTACGACTACTTCAGGACAGCGACGCCGATCGACGTGATTGAGCGCATGCGCATCGGCTCGCGACCGTCAGCGCGCCGCTCCCAGTCCGGTATCGAAGACCTGCGCGCGATCCCGTGGGTATTTTCGTGGGCGCAGTCGCGCTTCGTGCTGCCGGGCTGGTACGGTCTCGGCTCCGGTCTTAAGAAAGCGGCGAAGCAGTTCGGTGAAGGGCCATTGCGGGAGATGTTCACGGAGTGGTATTTCCTGCGGTCACTGACAGCGGATGCCGAGATGGTGCTCGCCAAAGGCGATCTGGGTATCGCCGAGCTGTATTCCGAGCTGTCCGGTGACCTCCATGAAAAGTTCTTTCCGATCATCAAGAAAGAACATGACCTGACGCGCGGACTGATCCTCGAGTATTCCGACAACGAGGCCCTGCTCGAGGGCGACATCACGCTGCAGCGCGCCATCATGCTCAGGAACCCTTACGTCGACCCGATGAGCCTGCTACAGGTCGATCTGCTGTCGCGCTGGCGGGACTCCGAATATAAGGATGACGAGCTGTTCACGGCGCTGCTCGCGAGCATAAACGGCATTGCCCAGGGCCTGCAGAACACGGGCTGATCCCGCACCCCGGCCTTCTAACGGCCGCTTTTCCCGGTACCGGAAGTTCGAATGTCGGCTTTGATAAACTGTTGATAGTCAGCTAACGGCCAGGAGCGGTCCTTCAGAAATCTCGGTCTGACCCCAATTTCACGCTTCTCTATGCGTCCCTTCTCAAGCCTGTTCGTGGCTCAAGTGCCAAAACAGTACAAACGGGCCGATTGATTACAGTATTCGATCGGCTGTAAATCCGTCCAACCGCTGTCGTTTAGGGTGTTATGTCCACCAGTGAAAAATGTTATTACCCCGTCGTCTGAATACCAATTGTCACAGGCGTAGGATGATAGCTCGCCAGTTGTTGTTGTTCCCGTATATGTTCTGCTGCTGACTGCCAGTAAGCCGAACTCGGTGCGGTTTATTGGGTTTTGTAAACATGCGGGATTATTACAGTTTAATAGATCGGCCAAGTCATCTGCGATCACCGTTGTCGAGTCTGTGAGTACCCATCGGTGATCGCCAATACGGTCCTTTGCATCGATATTATTGATACCGGATACGGACAACCATGCCCTGTAGGTGCCCGGTAAGCCCGCCTCGTCGGCGTGCTCTTGGCAAATAGCATCGCCGGCGTCTAGTCCGAAGATGAATGGCGTTTGTGGACTCAGGAGGTCATTGGCCCATTGCACCAGATCGCCTCCTGCGGTCGAAGCTCTTGAGGTTACGAACACAAACCGTGCTGGGGTTGGTTGGGTACAAAACAAAGGCAACGCCGAGCCTGCATGCAAACTTTCCAGATGATCGCAATGTGCTTCCTTGAGGTCCTGCAGACTTATGCCACCAGCGACGATGTCCCCGTCAGTTACAATCGACTGACTTCTCGCTGTTTCCACGGGAGATATAATCAAACCTGCCGCCAGGCAAAATCCCAAGATTGGCTGGCAGCGTACAAGACAGTCCGTATACGTGTTCATGACAAAGCCCCTGCTTCTAAATTAGTGGCAGCCCGGCGATCTTTGGGTCCTTCGGACGAATGTCGCGGAGGAAGCGAGGACCCGTGGCTTTGCGTCACTGACTTTGGTCAGGTTTGCCCTTATCGGGATCAGTATGAGCCAGTGGAAAAGGCAGTCAATTCTGGGATGTACCTAACTTCCGGAATGGGTCAACAGCCGCCGAAATCCTTAATCCGAGGCTTATGTCGGCTATTGAGGGGTAACCGGCCCCTCAGATCAGGTTTCATGAATTTCACGTTCTGATCTTCTGCTTTGCCCGTGAGCGGCCGTTCAGTCCCGCCGGCAAAGCCTCATAACAACAGCTCCTGACGACCGGAAGCGGCCCTTACCGCCGCTTCTTCCGACTAGCCTGGTTCGGTCGCCAGTCGCCGTAGATCGCGTAGAACAACAAGTACGCACCGATCAAGATGCCGCCAATTCCCATGTAGGCGGCCAAATAGACTCTCACATCATGTCCCATTGATATCAGGTTTAGAGCCAATACGACTGTGCCAACCAGTATGGTCAAACCGGCCGCGCCGCTGATGATTCTTAATACGAGGGACATCGTCAAAATTCCGCAAGTCCTTTTGGATCAGTAACCGTATTTTAGCCCATGTCAGTCCAGGAACTTGATCAACTGGTCCGAAATAATGGGGCCGAGCCAGTCAATTAACCGCGAGGATCGGGAGGTCTGAATCTGCTTGCGAGTAGCGCGAAAAGGCAACAAGCTAACATGGCACCGTTCCGTTACCTGCGGTTGCCCAACGCCCAAATACGATAGTTACCAGCCTAGCAGCGACAAATTTCAATGCAGCGATATGATTGGGGCATGTACCAGGAACCCGATAAGTAGCTGCGTAGTTTCGGATTCACCTACAGATCTTGGTTATCGCAGGCTATTCAAAGCGCGAAACATGGCAAATACTTGTAACAATTCGCCGCCTTTTGCTGTCTAGTAAATTATAAGACTCAGTCCGCACACGAACGAACTGATAACTGGTTATGAACTGGAGTTCCAATGAAAATTATCGCTGTCAACACACTACTCTGCCTTGGCATCCTGTTTGCGCCCGCAGCTTCTGCCGACAAGGCCATTTTGGCGGGTGGCTGCTTTTGGTGCATGGAGAAAGATTTTGAGTCTCTAAACGGTGTAACCGATGTTATTTCCGGATTCACGGGCGGGACAGCCGCCGACCCGACTTATCGAGGTGACCACACGGGCCACTACGAGGCAGTGGAGATTACCTATGATCCTACCGTGGTTTCCTACCAGGGCATCCTGGATCATTTCTGGGTCAACATCGATCCATTCGATGCCGAGGGGCAGTTTTGCGACAAAGGCCCAAGCTACCTCAGCGCGATCTTTGTCGCGAACGAAGACGAACGGGCTCTTGCTGAGAAATCGAAGCAACAAGTGGTCGACAGATTCCCTGATCAGGAGGTGGTCACGCCGATTCTGGGTGCCAGTACCTTCTTCCCAATTCGTGGCGCCGAAAGCGGCCATCAAGATTTTTATAAGAAAAGCCCGATTCGCTATAAGACTTATCGCTGGCGTTGTGGCCGGGACAAACGACTTCAGGAAATCTGGGGCTCTGACGCAGGCGGTTAGGCAACACCAACAATTGGGGTCGCTGCATCGGATTTCGGGGTCGGACCACTGATTGCAGGGATATAGCAGGTTCAGAAAGCTTAAACCGTCGATATTCGAAGCTTAGATCGCGATTTCAGCGGCAAAAACGCAATCGAAGCAATTGCGTCGATGCTGCCGATGCTGACTCAGCGGTCATCGTGCTCAGGATGCGAAAAGGCATCGCTTCCTTAAAACGCGCAATGAGGGTCGAAAACGTAATCTAAAGCCTGAAAATCGCGTATCTAAGGTTTTCTGCATCGGAGAATGAAGAGTTTTTCGTGGTCCGACCCTTCCGCGGTAGGAGCGCAGGAGCAGCCGTTCAAAACGCGCTGATTCACGCAATCTGGAGGGCGGCATTCGCCCGGTAGCGGTGGTTCACTCGGTAAATGACTCATCCGTTCGCGCGCAGCCTTCCACCGGCTCGGATGCACCGAAGGTCGTCATTTTCGTCGTCCAGCACTCGTCGAAGACGGAGCAGTAGCAGGCCTCGAAATCCAGGCGCTCGAAGCCCTCGAGGATTGCATCGAGATGCTCGAGGTCCGACAGCTTGAACATCTCTATCCTCTTGTCGGGCGGAATCGTGCGACCGTTGATGGTGGACATGCTGTAGGCGATGCGGTCCTCTGCACCGGCCAGGGCACCGATTGCAGCGTCCCAGGTCGCATAGAGCTCTCCGTCGATCGTGACACGGAAGTCGACGACGCGCGCCGGACCAATGCCGACGTTCTCTGCAATGAGCGAAAGCCGATTTCGCGACGGATCTGTTACAGAGTGGTTGTATGAGCGTCCAAGCTCGAGGATCGGCACGACGGCCGCGCGCTGCTCAGAACGCATCAGGCTGGTTTCGTAGAGCGACACGCCGAGCGCGCACAGGCCAATGACGACGGCCGAGATTCCGACCAGCATCTCAGGATGGATCTTGCCTTTAGGCTGGCTTTGCTTGCTCATTGTCGGTCAATCGAAATTCTGAAGTGTATCGTGTGACAGCCATGCGTCAGCAGACGCCATCCTACCTTAAATTGCCGGGGTAGCCCGGGTCGGCCGCAGGCAGACACCTGGCTATCGGTCGGCCAAAGCCTATGAACCTGGTAGTTGGCCGTCTTTTGAGAACAAAAAAAGAATTACCATGCGTCTTTATTGTTTCGGGCCGTTCTTGGGTTTCTTGAAATCTTCACCGTATTACTCCCCGTACATTTTTCTTTTCATCTCCAGCAGGCGTTTTTCCAGCCTCTTATTTTTCTCCCATTCACCGAACGCCAGAATTCCCCAGAAGCGTGCATAGGCTGCCTCCAGTCGCGGTAATCCCTCAAGGTAACCGTACGTAAACGAACTCCCATGTGTAGGAAGTTCTGCCAACGTCTCGGTTATCTGCCCCGCCCTGGCTTTCTCGACCACGCTTTCCAGACCCTCGTACCAGATTTTTACTCTTGCGTCGCCTTGTGACAGCTGCTGTACGATTGCTTCGAGTTCCATCGCGGATTGCCGCAACTTTTCGACATCGATCGGCCAAGGGCCCTCCGAATCGGTCTTACTCATATATCGCCTCAACGAATTCCGGGACCCTCAAAAAGATTCAGGCCGAGACCAGAAAACACGGTTGTCGACTTCGCATCACAAGCCGCCGGGTGGGTAGATTCTAGCTGATAGGCCGCTTCTGCAGGGCAAAGCAAACCAAGATTTCAAATTTTCCGATCACCCCGGCGCGAATGTCAGCTTTCGTCGGGGCAGACGTTCGGTGGAGCCCGAATCAGCGAGTTTGACCGGCGGAAACCGGCCGATTCTGACAATATGGTTTTGCGATTTTAGACCAGGTTTGAACCAGCGCTTCACGCAGATTCTAACCCGACAGGTACAGTTCCAGAATTCCGATCGTATTGTTCGAACCGTGGGCTATCGCGGCCGGCCAGATGCTGCCACGCGCGACCAGCGTCAGGCCGCCAAAAATCAGCCCGTTGATCGCAGCTCCGCAGATCCCTGCCGGCCCTTGATAGGCGTGTACGAGGCCAAAAACAACGGCCTGAACGATCAACGCCGCGCCGAACGCCGTTCGACTGTCGCCCAGCGCGAACGCTATTCCACGCATCAGCACGATCCGAAACGCCAATTCCTCGCCGAAGGCAGCTACCGTCCAATTCAGCACCAGCAGCTTTATCAATTCGGCTGACGAACCGGACACACCCGAGAACCTTGCCAGGTCTCGCGTCTCGCCGAATAGTCGCCCCCAGAGAGGCTCGAGCAGGAGCCCTGCCAGCTGTATGAGGCCAACGCCGATCGCTGCCAGGATAAGGTATCGCACGGCCTTGAACGGCAGGCCGAACCCGAGGCGGTTCAGCGGAACTCCCGAACGCCTGAGCAGGACGGCCGCGAGGATGGTCAGAGCGACGTAAATTTCGATCGCATAGGCAGTCAACGCAGGTGGGTTTTCAGTGCGTAGCTGGAAGAAACGCAGTGCGCCTGAAGCGATCAGGCCCGCTATGAAAAGCGCGGCGATTCCAACCACCTTCCAATTTCGGTTGGCAGATCCTGCTTCCGGCGTAGGTTCGTTCATGTTCGAAGCTCCGTGAGGCACGAATAAAACCCGCGATGCCGACGGTAACTTTCTACTTTGTTGCCACCGGCATTCCGCAGCGAAATTTGCGAGCGCTCCAGGCTGCAAGGTTATCACCGGCCCCCATCCCGAGTCCTGCAATCCGGACAGCTTGCCGACCGGCAATAACGCGGACACCTGCTGTAACATACGTTTCTATGCGTCACTACGTCCTTACGCTGCTCAACCACGAGTACCAGAACATCGAGCACCTGCCGGCAAAGTACAATGTCGGCGGCGACAAGTTTGTCGCCTGGGCGCTGATCGTGTTCGGTATCATGTTCGGGCTTGAATCAATTGTCGTTGCTATTAGATCAGCGGTCGACGGAGCGCTGCTGGAAACCGTTGCAGGCTCGAAACACATTATCTTCGGCCCGATGGGGGTGCTGTTTTTCGCCTGGGGTATTAATCAGTTTTTCATCAAGGGGAAGCTAGTCATTGATCGATTTTCGGTATCGTGTTCCTACAAGAATCTGCTCGGCAGGCATGAGTGGTCTGAGACTCTGAGCAACTACCGGATTCGTAAAAAAGTCGGGGGAGAGAGGGCAACGATGGGCGCCAGCAGCCTGCGGTATTGCATCTGGCTGTGGCACGACAGGCGGAGTCGCAGGGTTAAAATTTACGAGGCGTCGTCGAATACGGAGTGGGAGGAACGAGCAGATTTCTACTCGCAGCTATTCCGCCTCCAGAGGACGCATCACGAGAGAGGCAGGTAGGCGGACGGAGTGTCCGCAATGGGCGTGGGGGCGGCATTGTGGCTTCTGACGTTACGAATAGCCGAGAAATTTCGGCCTGGGCCCCGGTTTCCCCATTTGCGAAGCCACTGACTGTCAATTAACGGCCGAGGCTGTGTGAAAACTCATAGACCAGCGTAGGAGCGGCACCGTGTTGGCACCGAGGGCACGAAAAGGCAACAAGCTAACACCGGCACCGTGTTGGAGGCAGCGCTCGAAATGAACGCGCAGCGCATTCGTCATTACGAAGCACAGACACGAAACCCGGAAGAAGCTTTTTAGAAGTAACGATGAGCTTATCGCTTTGGAATTACGGACACACAAACGAATAATCGGCTCAGTTTTTGTTTTGCTTGCATGCTATTTGTTGTATTGGCTTTTCGGCTATTCCTTTCAGGCGGCCCCGGCATGGCAGCAGATTCTCTATCTGGGTGGCATTGCCCTCGGGTTCTCCGCAGGATATGCGGAATTCTGGCGCAGAAAATGGGCAGCTTGGGCAGCGACGCCCGTAGCGCTGGCGCTGCTTATCGCCTTTCCCATCGGCAATCTGGTCTCGGCTTACTATTTCTGGGTGAGATTGAGCCTGGAACCGGAGGCGGGTTGCGAGGAGAACAGGTTACTCCTGGTTTCGCGCCATCTCACGTTCCTCGATTTTGTTGCTATCGCGTTTTTGGTTGTGCTCATCCCATATGGCGCATTAGCGAGCAATACCATCGGCCACCTGAACCTCGTCGCTTCCTTGCTGGCGCTGGTCGTCTCGGTGGTCGGGCTTGCCGTGAGATTCTATCGAACGTCAAGCATCGTGTGGCTCTATGTTGTTACGCTGGCCATATCAGGAAGCATACTCCTGGTACGGAACTTCGAATAAAGTCCAAGCTCGGGAGATCCCCTGGTGTCGGAAAGCAATGTGGCCAGACCAAATCTCGCTAATGACCTGTTTACCAAGTGTGTCGTTTTCCATCGTGCCCGACATTCTATCCGCCGAAGCGCTATGGCGCCGCAAGATTGCAGCGAGCATGAACGGGTTAGCATGATCTTCAGACGCCTGAGCGTTAGCCCTACACGCTACGGCAGTGACAGGAGAACTGTTACCGTTCCTGGCCGCATGGTCAATATCACGCTATGAATTCCTGCCGTCCATTTTTGCTAGTTTCCGCCACTATCGCTGCATTTGCGCTGCAGCTGGCGACAGTCAGCGCACAGGCTCGGCCATCGGAAATCGCCAGAGCCTGTCTCACGCAGATCGATTTGGAGACTGCTTTCACGTCGATACCTGACGGTGACCAGCTGCATATCCATTCGATTGGACCGGAGAACGAAGACTACGTTGCGGTGCTGGTCGGGCATGGGATGTTTGTGCGCGCCGCCGAGCCGCCCCAATATTTCCATGAGCCTGCATACGTTCTGATCGACCTCAAAAGCTGCGAGATCGCGCATGTATTCGAATTGCAGCCCCGCAACGAGGCGACCTCGGAGCATTTCCTGATTTTTAACGAGCCTCAGGACCAGATCGCCATCTTCTCGAAATGGCAGGGAAACGACATAGTCGGAAACGAAATCCGGCATAAGCAGGGTGCTGTTGCGGCCAGCTACTCGTATAGACGTTTCACACTTCGCTCTGTGACGCGTTACACCGACCAGAAATATTTTCCGAACGAACGCCTGATTGTGGACAAAGCGGGCGTTTTCGGTTTTTTCCCTTGCTGGTACCCTGAAATCTGCAAGGTCAGGATGCGCAAGCTGGAGTTTTTGCATCGTTTTGTCGTTGCGGACGAATCATTCGATTCGTTGGGCATGCAAAGCGACAGAAGCGTGAAAGTGCATCAATTCGGTCAGGACGTGCGCGATGCTCTTGTCGATTCGGCCGGTGATTCCGATGGCGCATGCATCTCTCTGCGGGGCGTCGATGCGTCGGGTCAGCGACGGGCAGTTTGTTTTTCGCCGAGCGGCGAGCCTGTTTATGGCGTTGTAAATCCTACCGACGGGGATGCATATTTTGCGACTATCGAGCAGTTTGAGGAGGTATTCGGGCTAAAAATTTCCGAACTAAAACTGGAGCCTATCGATGGGCCGGGGCGAAACGGTTCGGAGCAAATATTGTTCAACGATCCCGACGGCGGTGATGAACGCCAACGCATTGATAAAAATATGCGGCAACAGATCGAGCGAGTCGAAATCTTTCCGCGTTACAAAATAACATTGCCGAAGGCACCGTAACGCGTTACTGGAGTGATTAGTTCCAGCGTCAAGTTTTGTATTTATCGTCTTATTTCATAACGAATCTAATTGAGACACGATTCAACTAACTAAATAACTTAACACCGGCACCGCTGTCTTCGGATCACGAGAAAGGCAAATAAGCGGCCGGAGTACCTGCAAGAAGCGCGGCGTGAGCATCGTGGCTTCAAGCATTACGCATAGCCGGGAAATCTCGGTCTGACCCCAATTACCCCAATTACCCCAATTACCGTGACCCCAATTACCGACTCCTTACGCGGCAGAAAACCCGGCCGTCGCTCAAGCGGGGTCAGGCAGGCGTTCGAGTTGCAGCCTGTCATCGTTTTGCAATCGCGATCTCGAAAAGCGGCAGATTCCGGCCAGGCATGCTCTCCGACTCCCGCGTGCCTATTTGTCGTGCGCCTGCGGCGACATAGAACTCAGCGGCATGGGGATCACCTTGAATAATCAAGCGCTTCGCACCGCGTTTCGATAGCCTCTCAACTGCGTCTCGAATCAACGCACGACCAACCCCGCTGCCGATATGCTCAGGTTCGACGAAAAGAGCTTCAAGCTCAAATTTTTCCGAGGACGTGTTTTTCAGAGTATAGAACCCGAGAACCGAACCGCCGTCGATGGCGACGAAGCACTGATAATCTTCCGTGCCGAGTCGGGATGCGTCAACGGTCAGCTCGGATCGACAGGCGTCCAGGAAGTCTCGCGAATATCCCCAGTGGGCCTTCGACCGCAATGCGAGTTGCGACAGCAGGTTGGCTTCTTGTGGCAGCGCCTCGCGAATTCTCAACGACCTGGCATCAATAGGCATCTGGTTTCCATCCATTGGCAAAAGATTTTTATATTTGGCAACGAGCCTGCAGCCATAATTCTGCGGGGACTACGGGGTCGGACCACTGATTGCAGGGATATAGCAGGTTCAGAAAGCTTAAACCGTCGATATTCGAAGCTTAGATTGCGATTCCAGCAGCAAAAACGCGATCTAAGCAGTTGTGTCGCTAGTGCCGAGGCTAATGCATCGTTCATCGTGCTCAGGATGCGAAAAGGCGCGGCCTCCTTAAAACGCGAAATGAGGGTCGAAAACGTAATCTAAGGCCTGAAAATCGCGCATCTAAGGTTTTCTTCATCGGAAAATGAAGAGTATTTCGTGGTCCGACCCCTTCCGCGGGTGACTCTCGTATTAAGACGAACTTAACGATCCGGATTTATGCGACATCAGAAGGAAAATACGTACGTCCGCTCCGGGTAAAATGAACGAGCGGCGCATTCGTTATCAGGCAGCACAGACACGAAACCCTGAGAAGGCCTTTCAGATATGAAGGCAGCAAGCTTACACCGGCACCGTTCCGA
>JABDNG010000077.1 GCA_013001045.1 Woeseiaceae bacterium
TATGCAGTAACAACCCGTTATGCATAGCCCACTTTGACTGCCTTTCCTAATGATTGAACACGACTTCGAAATATCTTCCGTATCGCCAATGGATCCGCCGCCGGAATCGGATGCATCCGAATGGCATAGCTACGTCATAACGCAGGGTGACAACACGATTCGCGGCTATCGCGAAGGCAATTTAAAGGTTGTCACTCAAGCTGCCGAAGTTATCTGTGCCCAGCTCAACGAGCGTCGCATGGGCAAACGGGCTCGTGCCCAGCTTGTCATCGCCAAAGCAAAAAATTCCTGAGCGGCGACACGCACCGCGATGTCCGGCACATCTGACAATAACCTCGCGTTGTTTTGCGACTTCGAGAACATCGCGCTCGGCGTTCGTGACGAAAAATATGCCATCTTCGATATCAACCGGGTACTTGAAAAACTGCTGGTGAAGGGCAGCATCGTCGTAAAGAAGGCATATTGCGACTGGGGCCGATACAAGGAATTCAAAGCAACCATGCACGAGGCGTCGTTCGAACTCATCGATATCCCGCACGTACGACAGTCCGGCAAGAATTCAGCGGATATTCGAATGGTCGTCGACGCCCTCGA
Organism: Woeseiaceae bacterium; assembly: GCA_013001045.1. GTDB lineage: Bacteria > Pseudomonadota > Gammaproteobacteria > Steroidobacterales > Woeseiaceae > UBA1847. Next base: position 595 of record JABDNG010000077.1, read on the forward strand.
TCTGTGCTACACCAAGTCGCATGTCAACACGTTTGTCATCATAAGTGGTGATTCGGACTTTTCGCCGCTGGTAAGCAAGCTGCGGGAGAATGCAAAGACCGTCATCGGCGTCGGCGTCAAGAACTCGACCTCCGACCTTCTCATCAAGAACTGCGACGAATTCATTTATTACGATGACATCGCGCGCGAACAGGCGCAAAAAAAGAAGAAGTCGCCGAAACCGGCCAAGGGTCGCAAGACCAAGCGTAAGACTGCCAAGGCCAAACCGAAAGACAACAAGCAGGATGGCATTGATCAGGCGCTCGAAGTGGCGTCGGCGCTAAACGCAGAGCGCGGCGATCAGGACACACTCTGGGGATCGATGGTCAAGCAGGCATTGAAGCGTGTCAATCCGAGTTTCAATGAGGGGTATTACGGTTTCGAATCCTTCAGCAAATTACTGGAGGAAGCACAGGCTCGCGGTCAACTCGACCTGGAGCTTGATGAGCGCTCGGGCGGCTACATCATCCGAAAAGTGACTAGCTAGGTCACAAAGCGAAGCTGGATTGCATGGCTAGCGATCTGGATTTCGTGAAATTTATCGCCGATCAAATTGACGAGTCCTGTCGTATTTCCTATCGCAAGATGTTTGGAGAATACGCGCTGTATTCGAATGGAAAGGTTGTTGCGCTGGCTTGTGATGACCAACTGTTTGTCAAAGCAACAGAAGCGGGACGATCGTACATCGGCGATGTCGTCGAGGCGCCGCCGTATCCAGGCGCGAAGCTCGCATTCTTGATCGAAGCTGAGATCGAGGACCCGGATTGGCTGACAGGGTTAATTGCCGCGACAGAAGAGGCGCTACCGAAGCCAAAGCCGAAGAAAGCAAAGCGATAGCATTATCGGTCTGCCGACCCGATCGAGGTCCGCGGCGGTTCCTGGCTCAGGCGTAGTGCGGGTACACCGGCTTATACATATGCTCGTGTACGTCAGCCAGAATATCGTCGGGCTCGGCCCGATCAGTGTAGCCGTTATCGTATGCAATCTTCGCGACGTCCATCGCGATCAAGGCGGATACCTGTCGGATCAGCGACAGCGCCGGATAGACCCGGCCTCGCTCGAGATCGGCTTCGGTAACCTGGTTCGCCAATGAATGCGCCGCGGCCAGGAACATGTCGTCCGTAACGACGCGTGATCGACTGACGATGACACCTAATCCAACGCCCGGGAATATGTAGGCGTTATTGCCTTGCCCGGGCACAAAAAGCTGGTTGCCGATTTTAACCGGATCAAACGGGCTGCCACTGGCAAAGATTGCTCGTCCGTCGCTCCATGTATACGCTTGCTCTGCCGTGCATTCTGCTTGCGACGTTGGGTTCGATAACGCGAAGATGATTGGGCGCTGATTGATTTTCGCCATTGTCTCGACGACGTTCCGGGTGAACGTGCCAGGTTGGCCGGACAGCCCAAGAATGGCGGTTGGTTCCAGCGTTTTCACAGCATCCGCGAATTCCGTGATGGCTTCATGCTTGTGCGCATAAGGTTTCTTGTGGGCAGCCATATTGTCGCGGTCCGCGACAAGCAAGCCCTTGCTGTCAACGAACCAGCAGTGGTGTCGTGCCTCTCGATCGCTCATACCGTCTTCTTTCAATGCTGCGACAAAGACATCAGCAATGCCGATTCCGGCTTCGCCGGCACCCAGGAACAGTATTTTCTGTTCCGAGAGTTTGCCGCCGGTTATGCGCATCGCCGCGATAATACCGGCAACTGCAACTGCCCCGGTTCCCTGGATATCATCATCGAACAGGCAGGTATTGCCGCGATACTGGTCCAGCAACCTGAATGCGTTGGTATTGCCGAAATCCTCGATCTGGATCAATACGCCAGGGAACAGTTCTTTGGCGGCAGTTACGAATTCATCGAATAGCTCGTCGTATTCCTTACCGCGAACGCGTCGGCGTTCGAGACCGTTATAAAGCGGATCGTTCAACAACTTTTCGTTGTTAGTGCCGACATCCAGCATCACTGGCATGCACTGGGTTGGATGGATGCCGGCGCAGGCCGTGTATAGGGCCAGTTTGCCGATGGGGATGCCCATGCCATCGGCGCCAAGGTCGCCCAATCCGAGAATTCGCTCGCCGTCGGTAACCACAATGATGCGAGCATCTTTATGCGGCCAGTTTTGCATGATCTCCTTGACGCGACCCTTGTCCTGCAACGACACATAGAATCCGCGCGGTTTCCTATAGATGTGTTGAAATTCCTGGCAGGCCTTGCCCACGGTTGGCGTGTAGATGATCGGCATCATTTCTTCGAGGTGATTCATGATTACCCGGTAGAACAGGTTCTCGTTGCGGTCCTGCAGCGCGATCAGGTACAGGTACCGCTCGAGGTCGGTCGGTTTCGCACGAATATTGCCGAGGACACGAAGCTCCTGTTCGGCCATCGTGTGAACACGGGGCGGCAGTAGCCCTCGCAACTTGAGCGCATCCCGTTCGGCTTCCGTATAAGCGGTGCCTTTGTTGCGCACAGGGTCATGCAGGATCTTCACGCCAGCATGCAGGTCGGGGGGAGTTTGATTGATCACGGCTTTTCCTTGATTTCCGGCGCTCGCAGCTAACGCTCCGGCGGCCATCGACAAGGCGGAAGTTACTCTTTTTACTAGACTTTCATATGTCGGATTCCACGTAGATGTGCGCTAGGTAGAAGCTCGTATCGGTTACGGATGGAGGTGCGCGTAGCATTCAAACGATCAATCGCTTGAGAGATGTCCATGAGTCGAAAGGTGATTATCATGGGAGCCGCCGGTCGTGACTTCCATCTGTTCAATTGCTGTTACCGGGATCAGCCTGATATCGAGGTCGTCGCATTCACGGCCACCCAGATCCCGCACATCGATGATCGTCGTTATCCGGCCGCGCTAGCCGGCGCGATGTACCCGAGTGGTATCCCGATATACCCGGAGGAAGACCTCGATGAACTGCTTGCAGGCAAGGACATCGACGAGGTCATATTTGCGTATTCCGATGTTCATTCCGACTACGTTGACGAGCGACGAAAGATGGTCGAATCCCGCGGCGTCGCGTTTTCCACGTTCGACACGGATGCGTCGATGTTGCAGTCGACTGTGCCGCTTATCGCCATCACTGCTGTCAGGACAGGCTGCGGCAAGAGCCAGGTATCACGCCGTATCACCGATATCTTGCGAGAGCTGGGCAAAAAGACTGTCGTGATCCGCCACCCAATGCCGTATGGCGACCTGACAAAACAAGCCGTGCAGCGGTTCGAGACGTACAAAGATCTGGACTCGCATGACTGCACCATTGAGGAAAGGGAGGAGTACGAACCGCATATTAACAATGGCGTCATTGTCTATGCCGGCGTAGATTATGCGGCGATTCTGGCGGAGGCGGAAAAAGAAGCAGACGTCATCGTCTGGGACGGCGGCAACAACGATACGCCATTCTATAAGCCCGACCTCTGGATAGTCGTTACCGATCCGCATCGCGCCGGCCACGAACTCGAGTACTTTCCGGGCACCGTGAACTTCGAGCGCGCCGATATCATTCTCATTGGCAAGGTCGGTTACGCGGACGAATCAAACATCAAGGTCATCGAGGCTAACGCAAGAAGACTGAATCCCGACGCCACGGTGCTGCGACGCAACTCACCGCTGCACGTTCCATATCCGGATGCGATCACCGACAAACGTGTGCTGGTAATCGAGGACGGACCGACTACCACGCACGGCGGCATGCCGTTCGGAGCCGGTGTGCTGGCCGCTATGGAGAATCACGCTGGAGAGCTGGTCGATCCAAGGCCGTGGGCCGTTGGAGAAATAGCCGCGACCTTTGAACAATATCCAGAAATCGGGGACCTGCTGCCGGCCATGGGATATGGCGATAATCAGATCCGTGATCTCGAAGCGACCGTTAACGCGGTCGACTGTGACCTGGTGCTCGTGGCAACGCCGATCGACCTCACCCGACTCATTGATATCGAAAAAGCGCACATGCGTATCGGCTATAGTCTGCCGCCTGACGACGGCGCGCTAACGGAGGCCGTGAAACGAATCGTTTCGTAATTCAGGAACCGTTCACACAAATTTCATCAGCTGTTAAGCGATGGGGCACTATTCTGCAGGCGTAAACAAGGGAATGTGCATTAGGAGCTTGTCATGGACATCGTATACGCAGCAGAGAAACCCAGCATCGCCAAGCTGTTGAGCGACTACACGCGGCGCACGGTCATGCCGGAAGAGATCCAGGTCACCGAGAACCCGGATGAGACAGGAAGTTTCTACATCGGTTTCAAGCTGGACCATTATGTCCTGTCACCGAACGGTGTGATCGAATCCAATGGCCTGGAGCTTGTTGAGTAGCAGTCGCCGGCATTGGCCGCAATCCAACCGCCCATAAGGGACATGCCCGATCCGGGCCTGTTTGCCCGTTTACTATGCCATGCGGCGCAACTCTGTACGCGGTTTCCACAATGCGAGCAAATTACGCCGACTATACAATGCGTTAGGACGATGGGTTGGAGGTTCTCACATGTTGACGGGCGTACTCACGCTGGCCGCGCTGAGCTTTGTGTTCGCCTCCCTGCTGGTCGTGGCTCACAGAAAACTGCATGTCGATGAGGATCCTCGCATTGAGGCGGCAAATCAGATGTTGCCCGGCACAAACTGCGGCGCGTGCGGCTACCCGGGCTGCCTTGGCCTTGCCCAGGCAATTGTCGACGGATCGGCGCTACCCGGCAAATGCACGGTAATGAGCGAGGAGGAACGCGAATTGCTGGCCGGGTTTCTGGGCGTGGACGCCGGCGCGGAAGAAAAGGTCGTCGCGCGACTCGCCTGCGCAGGTGGCATCAACGTTGCGCGAAATCGCGCCCACTACGAGGGCATCAACTCGTGCCGCGGGGCCGCGCTCGTCGCCGGCGGCGGCAAAGCGTGTTTCTGGGGTTGTTTAGGATTAGGCGACTGCGAGCTGGTTTGCGACCTCGATGCGATCGAAATGAACGAATACGGCATACCTGTCGTCATTGATGATCGTTGCACGGCCTGCGGCGACTGCGTTGACGCCTGCCCCAAGGATCTGTTCTCTCTGCATCCCGTGAGTCATCGCCTGTGGGTCGCCTGTAAGAACCTCGAACACGGCGACGCCGTCCTCGATGACTGCGACGTCGGCTGCGATGCTTGCGGCAGATGCGCCGTCGATGCACCGGACGGCGTGATCACGATGGTCGACAACCTGCCGGTCGTCGACTACAGCCGCAATCATGACGTAAGAAAGGCGATCGATCGCTGCCCGACCGGCGCGATTGTCTGGTTCGACAAGAATGAAGGACCTGTCACGGGCCGCGCAGCGAAGAGAGTCATTCGCCGCAGTGCGCGACAGGCAACTGCGACTTAAGCCCAGGAATCCCTGCATGAAACAGAAACAACCGACACCCAAATATCCCGGTACCCGAGCCGCGATGGACGGTAACACTGCCGCGATCATGTGCGAGCGCGAATCATCCGACGGCGCCGGCGCCTATCCGATCACGCCTTCCACACAGATGGGAGAGTTCTGGGCGGAGGCAGCCGCCGCCGGGCACATCAACATCTCCGGTCGGCCGCTGATTTTTGTTGAGCCCGAAGGCGAGCACGCGGCCGCGTCCGTGACCGCGGGCATGTCGATGACCGGACTGCGGGCGACCAACTTCTCGTCCGGCCAGGGCATCGCCTACATGCACGAGAATCTGTACGCCGCCGTCGGCAAGCGCCTGACCTACGTGCTCAACATCGGCTGCCGGGCCATGACCAAGGCTTCCTTAAACGTGCACGCAGGCCATGACGACTATCATTGCGTCGACGACACCGGCTTCTTCCAGGTGATGGCCAAGAACGCCCAGGGCGTGGCCGACCTGAACATCATGGCACACCGAATCGCGGAACTGGCGTTGACGCCCGGTATCGTCGGCCAGGACGGTTTCCTGACCACGCACCTGATTGAAACCCTGATGATCCCGGAGCGCGAACTGATCGCCGAATTTCTCGGGCGGCCCGACGACGTCATCGACACGCCGACCCCGGCACAGAAGATCATCTATGGTGAAAAACGCCGCCGTATCCCGGAATTGTGGGACGTGGACGACCCCGTATCGTCGGGGCCGGTACAGAACCAGGATTCCTACATGCAGAGCGTCGCCGCACAGCGGCCGTATTTCTTCGACCACGTGCAGGCCATAACGGAAAAAACCTTCGACGACTTCTACAAGCTGACCGGACGTCGTTACGACCGGGTCATGACCTACCGCACCGACGACGCCGACTACCTGATCGTCGGCCAGGGCAGCCTCATTCCGACGGCGGAGGCAGTCGCCGACTGGATGCGCGAAGAACGCGGCGTCAAAGTCGGCGTCGTCAATCTCGTGATGTTCCGGCCCTTCCCGGGCGACCTGCTGAGCCAGGTTCTGAAAGGGCGCAAGGGCGTCGCCGTGCTTGAGCGTACCGACCAGCCACTGGCGTCGGACCTGCCGTTGATGCGTGAGATTCGCGCTACCTTGAGCAAGTCCATCGAGAACGGCCGCGGCCGTAACGGCAGCCTGCCGTACCCCGAGCTCGACAGCTACAAGAGCCTCAGGGACATGCCCGAGCTGTTTTCCGGTTCCTTCGGCATGGGCAGCCGCGACCTGCAGCCCGAGGGCGTGGTCGCCGCAATCGAGAACATGTTGCCGGACGGCAAGCACAAACGCCTGTTCTACCTGTCGATCGAATTCGTTCGCAAGGGGATGATGACTCCGATGCAGGAGGTCTACAACCAGCAGGTGATGGACGCATACCCGGACGTCGGGGACCTGGCGCTGCGGGGCAGCGAGAACCCCAACCTGATGCCAAAGGATTCGATTACGGTGCGCATGCACTCGGTCGGTGGATGGGGTGCGATCACGACGGGCAAGAACCTCGCGATGACGCTTTACGACCTGCTCGGCTACCACATCAAGGCAAACCCGAAGTACGGCTCGGAGAAGAAGGGCCAGCCAACCTCCTACTACCTGTCTGCGGCACCAGAACCAATCCGCATCAACTGCGAGTATTTTTACGTCGACGTCGTGCTGTCGCCCGACCCGAACGTCTTCGGGCACACCAACGCGCTCGCCGGCCTCAAGAAAAGCGGCGTGCTGGTGATGCAAAGTGACGCCGGCTCGCCCGATGACTTCTGGCAGTCGATACCGATGCGCTACCGCAAGCAGATCGTCGAGAACGATGTTCGCGTGTTTTACCTCGACGCTTTCAAGATCGCGCGCGACGAGGCGACGGACCCAGAGCTGCAGCTGCGCATGCAGGGCATCGCCTTCCAGGGCGCGTTCTTTGCCACCTCGCCACTGCTCGAGAAGCACGGCTTAAGCCAGGAGAAGCTGCTGGATGCGATTCGCGAGCAGCTACAGCACAAGTTCGGCTCGAAGGGTGTGCGCGTGGTTGAGGACAACATGCGCGTCGTACGCCGCGGCTTCGAGGAGATCACCGAGGTCACCGACAAGAACCTCGAGGAGCGCGCCGACGCGAAAGCTGGCAGCACGCTGCCTGTGCCGGTCATGGTCAAGCGCCTGCCGGAATCGGAATCGCCATCGTCCGACATTCACCGCTTCTGGGCCCAGACGGGCAGCATGTATGCCTCGGGACAGGGAGAACAGGTGCCTGCCGATCCGTTCATGAGCATGAGCCTGATGCCCGCCGTGTCGTCACATTTCCGTGACATGACCGGTATTCGCTTCGAGCATCCGGAATTCATACCCGAAAAATGCACGGGCTGTGGCGACTGCTATACGGTCTGCCCTGACACGGCGATACCGGGGCTTGTGAACGAAGTCGGCCAGGTGCTGGATACTGTGGTCAAGCGCCTGAAGAAGAACGGTAAACCGGCCGAACTGCTGCCGCGCGCCGTGCGTAAGATGGAGTCGACACTGCGGAAGAGCCTTGCCGACGCGGCCGAAACCGACTCGGTAGCCGATCTCGTTGACGTAGCGATAAAGGCAACCATCGAGGCGTCGCCCGAGGGCTCGGACGAGCGCCAGCAGCTATCCGACGAGTTCACGGGCTTCCGCGAGGAGCTCGGTAGCTTCCAGTTCTCGCTGACGCGGCCGTATTTCACGACCCCGGAGAAGAAGCAGCCGGGGGGCGGTGGCCTGCTCAGCATCACGGTCAACCCATACACCTGCAAGGGCTGCATGGAATGCGTCGAAGTCTGCAAGGACGAGGCGCTGCTACCGGTCACGCAGACTCCTGATTCGATCGCCGACCTGCGCAAGAACTGGGATTTCTGGCTGGACCTGCCGAACACGCCGGAGAAGTACATCCGCGTGGACGACCTGGAGGAGGGCATCGGCGCATTGGAGACCATCCTGCTGAACAAGGACGCCTATCTGCCCTTTGCGAGCGGCGATGGTTCCTGCCTCGGTTGCTCCGAGAAGACCGTCGTCCATCTGTTCGTCGCCACCGTCGAGTCCCTGATGCAGCCGCGCGTCAAGGCACAAGTGTCGAAGCTCGATAACCTGATCGCCAAGCTCAAAGAACACATCAGGCTCGAGTTGGCTGGCGCGATCGATCCCGGTGACGTCGAGGAGATGGCCGCGGTACTGGGTGACGCCGGTGATGGAGAACTGACGCTCGCGAAGATAGCGGACCGCGTGGAGAAGACGCACGAGGCCGAGCTCGTCGATCGCGACTGGCTAAAAGCTGTCACCGACGTGGTCGCCAGGCTGCAGGATCTGCGCTGGCGCTACCAGAAGGGCACTACGGGTCAGGGCCGCTCGAGCATGGGCATCCTGAACGCGACGGGCTGCACCTCGGTCTGGGGCAGCACCTTCCCGTTCAACCCCTATCCGTTCCCGTGGTCCAACCACCTGTTCCAGGATCCCGCATCGATGGCCATGGGCGTGTACGAAGGCCACATGGCGAAGATGGCCGAGGGCTTCAAAGCCGTGCGCATGGCCGAGGCAGTGCTCAAGGGTCAGTACAACCCGGAGGAGCAGGAGGAGAATCTTCGCTACTTCGACTGGCAGGACTTCACCGACGAGGAATATCACCTGTGTCCGCCGGTCGTTGCGGTTGGCGGCGACGGCGCGATGTACGACATCGGTTTCCAAAACTTGTCGCGTGCGCTGATGTCGGGCAAACCGATCAAGGTGCTCATCGTCGACACGCAGGTGTATTCCAATACCGGCGGCCAGGCCTGCACCTCGGGCTTCTTCGGCCAGGTTTCCGACATGGCGCAGTTCGGCAAGGCCATCAAGGGCAAGCAAGAGGTCCGCAAGGAGATGGGCCTGATCGCGATCGCGCATCGCACGACCTATTTCCTGCAGTCGACGATCGCGCACGCCAATCACATGATCGAAGGCTTCGTGCAGGGCCTGATGACCCGGAGACCGGCGGTGTTCAACCTGTACTCGTCGTGCCAGCCGGAACATGGCATTGGGGACGACATGTCGCATCACCAGGCCAAGCTGGCCGTTGAATCGCGCGCCTACCCGCTGTTCCGATACGACCCGGACGGCGGCCTCACGGTCGGCGAGTGCCTCGATCTGGACGGCAATCCCAACCCCGATCGTGACTGGCCCGTGACGAAGATTCAGTACGTCGATAAGGGACAGGAGAAGGAGATGGAGCTTTCGACGACCTTCGTCGACTTCGCGGTCACCGAGGCGCGTTTCCGCAAACACTTCCGCAAGATTCCGCGCGACTCGTGGAACGAGGACATGGTGCAGGTCAGCGAGTACCTGGATCTCGACGAAGACGATCGCGAGGACAAGGTGCCATTCGTCTGGGCGCTGGATGCAAAACGCCAGCTCAGCCGACTGCTCGTTGCTCAGCCGATGATCGAGTCGGCCGAGGAGCGGCGCGCGTTCTGGATCATGCTGCGCGACCTTGGCGGCATCGAGGAACCCGTCGCCGATGTGGATGAGGTGCAGATCGAGTCCCGCGTACGCCAGGAGGTGGTGCAGAAGCTCGCCTCCGGCCTGATGGGGATGGTCACCGGCAACCAGGCACTGGACATGGGCGCGATGCTCGACGCCGTGTCGTCGCAGCCCGCGCAGCAACCGCAGCTCAAGGCCGTGGAGTCGGTAGCGCCGGCCGCGGACGGCGACTACATGGCTCCGTGGATCGATACCGAGGAATGCACCGAGTGCGACGAGTGCATCATCATCAATCCGCAGATATTCGAATACAACGATGACAAGAAGGCAGTCATCAAGAATCCTGACGCCGGGCCGTACCGCGATCTCGTCAAGGCGGCCGAGAAATGCACGGCCGAGGTTATCCACCCGGGTCTGCCGCGCGATCGCAGCGCGAAGGACATCGACAAGTGGATCAAGCGAGGTGAGAAATTCAACTAGGCCCGCTTAACGAGATAAGGCTGAAGAGTTCTTGAGATGCTCGAACTGTTTCGGAAAGACACTTTCAGGCACGGGGTGCACCCGCCTGAGATGAAGGACGACACGGCGGATCTTGAGATCCGCCAGTTCCCGTTCGCGCCGGTATTGATCGTGCCGCTCAGCCAGCACCTGGGGAAGCCGGCGAAGCCCGTTGTGCGTGAGGGCCAGGAGGTTGTCCGCGGGCAGACGATCGCCGCGCCGGACGGCTTCATGTCGGTCGCCATGCATGCGCCGGCTTCGGGTATCGTGCGGCGCATCACCCTGGCGCCGAGCATCAATGGAACCAAGGTCGAGAGCATCTACATCGAGCCCTATCCGGGGTCGACGCAGGAAATTGACGACGGCGAACCCTGCGGTCTCGACGCCACGCCCGACGAAATCATCACGGCGATCCAGCACGCCGGCATCGTCGGCCTCGGCGGCGCGGCCTTTCCGACCCACGTCAAGCTGAAACCGCCGGAAGGCAAGCGCCTGGACAAGCTGTTCATCAACGGCGTGGAGTGCG
>JABDNG010000096.1 GCA_013001045.1 Woeseiaceae bacterium
GCCGAGCTGGGTGAGTGGGTGAATCCGGGCGACGGTCTGCTTGAGCTGGTGGCAACCGACAACCTGCGTTTCGATTTTCGCGTTGGACAGGACAACTTCGCCGCCTTGTCGCCCGAAACCCCTGTCGAAATTACGCTTGATGCGTTCCCGGAACGATCGATCCCGGGTCGCGTCGCCACGATTGTACCGGTCAAGAATCCAAGTGCGCGCACATTCCTTGTCCGGGTACAAGCCGACACCAGTGACGGCGGTGACGCGCTCTTTATTACTCCTGGCATGTCGGCCCGCGGCAAGCTCAACATCGACGTCGGCCGCAGCGGTGTAACGGTTTCGCGAGACGCGATTCTGCGTTTTCCGGACGGACGCGTGACGGTCTGGGTCGTCGATACCGGAGGCGAACTTCCCGCCGTCCGTGAGCAGGCAGTACTTACCGGCTCCGAATTTGGCGGCGCCGTCGAAATCATCGATGGGCTGGCCGATGGCGATGTCGTCGTGGTCCGTGGCAACGAAATGCTCCAGGAAGGCCAGGCGGTAACTATCGTGGGCGGAGATCGACAGTAGTGTTCGAGGCCATCGTAAGAAACGGCATCCTGATGACAGTGGCGGCGCTGATCATCTCCGTGCTCGGTGTGCTGGCCGCGGCACGCGTGCCCGTACAAATGATCCCGGACCTCGAGGTCCGTACGATCTCCATTGAGACATCGTGGCCGGGTGCCACGCCGCAGGACGTTGAGAAGGAAATTCTGATCGAACAGGAAGAATACCTTCGCACCCTGCCCAACATGCAGCGGCTTGAATCCACCGCGTCCAGCGGCCGGGCCGTGATCGAGCTTGATTTTCCGTTCGGCGTGGACATCACGCAGACGCTGATCGAAGTGAACAACGCGCTGAACCAGGTTCCCTCTTACCCCGAGAATGTCGACGAGCCGCGGGTATTTGCAAATTCGTTTTCGGCCAACTCGTTCATGTATTTCGCGATCACGCCATTGCCGGGCAACCCGCGCAACGTCGACATGGTGATGATGCGCGACTTTGTCGTCGACAACGTAAGGACGCGGCTGTCCGGCGTGCCCGGCGTCTCACAGGTCAACGTGTCGGGTGGTGCACAACGGCAGATCAGGATACTGCTGGACCCGACGCGGCTGGCGGACCGTCAGCTCACCATCCTCGACGTGCGAAATGCGATCAGGGCGCGTAACCGCGACGTATCCGGCGGCGAAATAGAGGGCGGCAAACGCCGATATCTGCTGCGAACGGTTGGCCGGTTCGATTCCATTGAATCGTTGCAGGACCTGATAATCGATCGGCGCGGCGACTCGTTGATTCGGCTCGGCGATATTGCCGTCATCGAGCTTGACCATTCCCAAATACGCAGCTACGCCTTTTTCAACGCCGAGCCTATACTTTTTACTTCAGTCAATCGCGAAGCAGGTTCGAACGTGATCGACATCAAGTATGCGATGCTCGACGCCGTCGAAAAGGTAAACCGTGATGTGCTGCAGCCCAACGGCATGCGCATGCAGCTCATGGCTGAGGATGCCGGCTACGTCGAGGCCTCCATCCGCAACGTCTGGATAAACCTGTCGCTGGGTGCGCTGTTCGCGACCGCCGTTATGTTCCTGTTCCTGCGCTCAGCGCGCGCAACGGCGGTCGGCGTGCTGGGTATCCCGGTGTGCACGATTGCCGCATTCCTCGGACTGTTGGCAGCAGGGCGCACGATCAATGTAATTTCGCTGGCCGGCGTAGCGTTCGCGATCGGCATGACGCTGGATAACAGTATCGTCGTCATCGAAAGCATCGAACTCAAACGGCGACAGGGTCTCGATCGGTTCCGGGCGGCCGTTGAAGGGGTAAAAAGTGTCTGGACGGCGGTACTGGCCTCGACGCTGACGACAATCCTCGTTTTTCTGCCCGTGCTGTTCATCCGCGAAGAGGCGGGGCAGCTGTATTCCGACGTTGCCATTGCCATATCCGCCTCGATACTGGCGTCTATGCTGGTCGCCATCACGCTGATCCCGACGGCCAGCGCGCGATTGTCGTTCGGCTCCGAGCATCGCTCACATACTGAGGGTGCACTGCGAGAACGACTGCTCGCCGGTATCGACGCTCTCATTGCCACCCGGCGTCGGCGACGAATGTCGATAGGAATCATCGTCGTGGCAAGCATCGCCATAATCTTGTTGCTCACGCCGCCGGCTGAATACCTGCCCGAGGGCGAAGAGCCAAAGACGTTTGCCTCCATGAGTGCCCCGCCCGGCTACAACCTCGAAACGATGCGAGAGATCGGCCTTGAAGTGCAGGACTATTTCATGCAATTCGTTGACGATGACCCGGGCCGCTTTGACCGCGGCGAGACCGATGTACCCGCGATCAAATACCTGAACGTGAGAATATCCGCCGAGGGCTTTCGCATCATATCGGAACCCGCCCGGCACGCCGACATCGACGACCTGATGGATGCGATAACCGAACGCTACCGGCAGTATCCCGGAATGCGCGCATTCGCCGCTCGCGGTTCGATTATTTCCAGTAATGATGGCGGAACGCGCAGCATCAATCTCGACGTTTCCGGCCCGAGTCTCAGCGTTATCTACGATGCTGCTATGGCGACGTATCGGCGGGCGCAAGAGGTGCTCGGTAATCCCCGCATACAGTCGAGCCCCTCGTCGCTTGCACTGTCCCAGCCGTTGCTCGAAGTCCGGCCCGACTGGGCGCGCGCCGCGGAACTTGGACTCGCGGCGAACGAGGTGGGCTATACGGTTGCAGCACTGACGGACGGCGCGTTTGTCGACGAGTACTTCGAGGCCGATGACAAGATCGACATGTATCTTTACGGCACCACCGGCGGTGAAACCGATCTCGACAGCCTCGGCGGGCTGCCGATCTATACGCCGCAGGGCAGCATCCTGCCGCTCGATGCGATTGCAACAATTCATGAAACCGTCGACACGAATTCAATCCGGCGTATCAACGCACAGCGAACGGTAACGCTGAACATTATTCCGCCGGCGTCCATTGCGCTTGAAGAAGGCGTCGAGATTGTTCGCAACGACGTCGTCGCGTATCTCAGGGATAGCGGTGCGTTGCCTGCAAGTGTCAATGTCGATATCTCCGGCGCCAGCGACCAGCTCGACGCGACCAAAGCCGCGCTCGCTGCCAACCTGCCTGTTTCACTGGTGATCGTTTACCTGCTGCTGGTTGCGATCTTCAAGCACTGGGGATACCCGATGCTTATCATGACGACGATTCCGCTCGGTATCGCGGGTGGCATCGTCGGACTGGCGGTCCTGAATTCAGTCGGCGCGGTGCTGGCCTGGCTTGGTCTCGGCAGCCTGCACCAGCCCTTCGACATGATCTCCATGCTGGGCTTTCTGATCCTTATGGGTACGGTCGTCAACAACCCCATTTTGATTGTCGATCGCGCCATGCAGCATATGAAAGAAGCGGGCTCGGCACCGATTGACGCGGTTCGGGAAGCCGTTGCGTCGCGTCTCCGCCCGATCTCGATGTCGACGCTGACGACTATCTGCGGACTCTCGCCGCTGGTGTTTATTCCGGGTGCCGGAACGGAACTTTACCGCGGCGTCGGCGTAATCGTGCTATTCGGAATTCTGGGCGCGGCGATCGTCTCGCTCACAATGTTACCGGCACTGACGGTCTCTGTCCTGGAGTGGAACGCGCGGCGCAAAGCGTCCTCGGCAAATGTGCCGGCGTAGGCAAACGTCATGTTGCTGTACTGACGCGTGGAGGTACGGTGCCGAGATGCGGTGCCGGCGTTAAGCTCTCAAGTTTGTTTAGCCACACCCCCTGACTTTGAAAGCCATTGCCAGTCAGTCGCCAACGAAACAGATCAGAACGGTACCGTACTGGGCGCGATTAACTAAATAGCCTAAACCGGCACTGAACTCTTTAATGCAGTGTGGAAGACGTAAACAAATGTTACAAGCCCCTCTTTTCGCCTGCGTCGACGACTCAGGTGGTTGATAATGAAATCATTCTCAACCTGGTATCTAAATCAAGGATTGTGAACCATGAAAAAACTGATGATCGCTATGTGTTCGTTGTTCCTGCTCGCGTCTATGTCACCGGCTGTAAACGCACAGGGCATGTCTGCCGACAAGAAGGCGAACAAGGCAAAACAAAAGGAAATCAAACAGCGCGGTAAGAAAGAACAGGATGCGATGATCGAACGCGCCGAGGAAGAGCGCGAGGCCGCCATGGAACGTGCGGAAGAAGCAAGGGAACGTGGCAACGAGGAGCGCGAAGCTGCCATAGAGCGCTCCGCGGAAGAGCGCGAAGCCGCCATGGACCGTGCCGAAGAAGCAAGGGAACGCGGTGAAGAAGAGCGCAGGAACGATTCGCAGGGTCGCGACAAAGCAGCCACAAAGGGAAGCGACAAAGCGCAGGAAATGCGTGCGCGCCGCGACGAACGCAAGGAGATCATGAACGACTACCGGGAAGGCCGCGAGCCAGGCGCCGACGACGTCGAATCAGGCCTTGAGGACAAGGTCGACGAGAAGCCCAGTAAAAAGCCGTGGTGGAAGTTCTGGGGCGACTGAGCTAATCGGGCATCAGGTCAGTCCGCGATCTCAACCGTAATATTCGCTGGGGCGAGTTCCGGCAGAACCGGCGAAGCCGGTCGATGGACGACACGGGAATTCGTAGGCGTCAGTCGTTCAATTATCTGAATCCGGTTCTTAGCTACCAGTCGGAGCTTCGAAAAATTTCGAGGTAGACGCCAGGGTGTCGCGGGTTTCCTGAACCGGCGATAACGACCCTGGAATCCCAAAGCGAGGCACGCGCATTCCTTGCCTGCTGGTCACCTGGGTCGCGAACACCAAAACTCAGATGACTGTGCTAGTGTCACGCCTACCGAAAAAAAACAGGTAAAACACACATGAACAAGCGCCTCCAGATTCTTGTTGCCGCCGCAGTGGTTTTGTTCGCGGCACCTCACAGCGTTGCTTCCGACGTTCAGAAGTCGATCCTGATTACCGGCGCCAGCACGGGCATTGGCCGAAATCTCGCCGAAACGCTCGCCGAGAACGGGTACCACGTCTATGCGGGCGCGCGAAAAGACAAGGATCTTGCCGCGCTAAATGCTATCGACAACGTAACGGCTGTACGGCTCGACGTGACCAGCCAGGATCAGGTCGATGCCGCGGTCGAAATGATCAGCAAAAAGGGTACCGGGCTGCACGGCCTCGTCAACAACGCCGGCGTTGGCGGCGGTGGAAGGGTTGTCGAAGCGCCGATCGCGGATCACACGTTTATTTATGCGGTTAATGTCGAGGGCGTTTACCGCATTACAAAAGCATTCGCACCGCTGGTCATGGCTTCGAAAGGCCGTATTGTTACGACAGGGTCGATTGCAGGCACAATCTCGGCGTTCCCCGGATTCAGCGCCTACGCCGGCAGCAAACACTGGATCGAAGCATTTACCGACTCACTGGCCGCAGAAATGGAGCCGCACGGCGTCGCTGTCAGCGTTGTCGAGCCCGGCAATTACAAATCGAATATCCGTCGCAGTAGCGTGGCTCGCCGGATGGGGAAGACAAAAGCAGCGGGTGAAGAAGTCACCGAAGATATGAAAAAAGCCTACGAGGCAACGGCTGAGCGCGAGCTGTCATACAAGGAGCCCGATGAAGTTTCCGAAGCGTTCATGCACGCGCTGTTCGACGACAATCCGCTGCGTCGTTACGTCGTCGTCCCGAACGCGGAAGAGCAGGATATGACCATCCGTACCAAGGTCACGGAGCTGGTACAGCTGAACCAGTGGGGCCCTTACAGCTACAGCCGGGATGGGTTGGTTGAGATGCTGGATGAAGCCCTGGCTGGAGACGCTCCCTCCGAGTGAGCAGGACACCGGTGCGGTTGTCGAGGCGCAACCGAAGGGGTATGACGAAGAATACGACCTGATGCCGTTCGACCTTTCGGGCAGCGAGCTTTGGGTTGCCGGTCGCTACGATAAGCAGGTTCGCAGCGTACGCCTCCGTATTGCAACGCACGACGTGAGCTTGTGCCGTGCGATGCCTGAGAGCGCAGCGATACTGAACGCCATTGCGGCCGAGGTAGAAGACATCCAGTCGTCAACAGCCGCGTCCGCCCTGGTGCAACTCCGGGTGTGCCGTGACGTCCTGCTGGCGCAAGTGACCCGACGTTCCGTCGCACGTCTCGACTTGAAGAACGGCGATAAGGTTTTCGCGCAGGTCAAGTCAGTGAGCGCCAAACGCTGAGTAGGTCTCTGGTACTCTAGCCGCATTAAGAACAAGAGAAGCGCGCCAATGGCCAACACACTGATCAACCGGATAATGACTGGCAGCCTCGTGCTGCAGATCGGTATCGGAATCGTGGCAGGCATCGTCCTGTCGCTCGTGTCGCCGCAGGCCGGAGCGGCCGTCATGTTACTGGGCACGCTTTTCGTCCAGGCCCTGAAAGCGGTCGCGCCAGTATTGGTGCTGGTGCTGGTCGCTTCGGCGATAGCGAATCGTCGCGCGAGCCATACATCGCAGCTGCGTCCCATTCTGGTTCTGTACCTGGTTGGCACGGTCGCCGCCGCATTGCTCGCCGTTACGATGAGTACGCTGTTTCCGACGACGCTCGCGCTGCAGATGACGGAGGTCAGTGCCAGCGCGCCACAGGGCATCGCGGAAGTGCTTGGCGGGCTGCTGCAAAAACTGGTGGACAACCCCGTGAACGCCATACTTACCGGCAACTTTATCGGCATACTCGTCTGGGGCGTCTTGCTGGGTGTTTTCCTGCACCATGCCGCCGAACCGACTCGACAGATGCTGGCCGATACGGCTGATGCGGTGACTCACATCGTACGCCTCGTCATCAGGCTGGCGCCGATCGGTATTTTCGGGCTGGTGGCGGGCAACCTGGCGGAGTCCGGTCTCTCGGTTCTGGGCGGGTACGCGCGAATACTGTCCGTACTGCTGGGCAGCATGTTGATCATGGCGCTGTTCGTCAACCCGCTGATCGTCTGGGTCAAGACGCGAAGAAACCCCTATCCGATTGTCCTGACCGCGCTGCGTGAGAGTGGCGTCACGGCGTTCTTTACTCGCAGTTCGGCGGCCAATATTCCAGTCAACCTGGCCCTTTGCGAACGCCTTGACCTGGAGAAAGACACCTACGCCGTGTCCATTCCGCTTGGCGCCACGATCAACATGGGCGGTGCAGCGATAACAATAACGGTTCTGACGCTTGCCGCGACGCACACGCTTGGCATCCAGGTGGATTTGCCGACGGCATTGCTGCTCAGCGTGGTTGCAGCTCTGTCTGCCTGCGGCGCCTCCGGGGTCGCCGGGGGTTCGCTGTTGCTGATTCCGCTGAGCTGCGGCCTGTTCGGCATATCAAACGATATCGCCATGCAGGTGGTTGCCGTAGGTTTCGTAATCAGTGTACTGCAGGACTCGGCCGAAACAGCGCTCAACAGTTCGACCGACGTCGTGTTTACCGCCGCTATAGCCGGGAAGAAATAGAAAAGCTACACGGTGCCGGTGTTAAGTTATTTAGTTAACGACTGACTGGCGTTAACATTCGAGGCCAGGGCCGCGGCTCAATTAACTCAAGCACTTAACACCGGCACCGAAGTCACCGAAGTTGCCAGCGTCGATAACCTATGCCCACCAACGTCACACCTGAGTACAAGAAAGCCGAAGAGACGTATCGCGCCGCGCGCGAACCGAAGGACCGGCTCGACTGCCTGAAGGAGATGCTGCGAACGATTCCGAAGCACAAGGGCACCGAACACCTGCAGTCGGACATCAAGACGCGCATCAAGGCGCTGACCGAGGAGCTTGCCGGGCCGAAGAAAGGCGGCAAGCGCAGCGGGCCTTCTCACGTAGTACGGAACGAAGGCGCCGCCCAGCTCTGCATGATCGGGCCGCCCAACGCCGGGAAGTCGAGCCTGCACGTGAAACTCACCGGCTCACACAGTGACGTCGGGCCATATCCTTACACGACTCACCTGCCGATTCCCGGCATGCTGCCTTTCGAGGACGTGCATTTCCAACTCGTCGACCTGCCGCCGGTGTCAGACGAGTTCCTCGAACCATGGCTCGTCAACACGCTGCAGCACGCCGATGGCATCCTGCTTGTCATCGACGTGGCCGACCCGGAGTGCCTGGAACAGGTGCCGACGGTGCTGCAACGTCTTAAGGAAAAGAAGATCCATTTACGATCATCCTGGCCAGGGCTCGACTCGGCATCGACCGCGAAGGAAGACGACGGCGATCCGTTCCGCATGGATCTCCCGACTGTATTGATTGCCAACAAGAGCGACCTCGACCCGGAACCCGAGGAAGTCAAAGTACTCGAGGAGTTACTCGGGTTGCGCTATCCCGCCATTACCGTCTCGGCCCAAACCGGGGACGGACTCGACGAAATCGGGCCGTTTCTGTTCCGCGCGCTCGAGATCGTGCGCGTCTACACCAAGACGCCCGGCAGGAAAGCCGACGACGACAAGCCGTTCACGGTGCGTCGCGGGGATACGGTGCAGGACGTCGCGAGCCTCGTGCACAAAGACATCGCCCGTGGACTCAGGTTTGCGCGCATCTGGGGTGAGGAGGTGTTCGACGGCCAGCAGGTTGGTCCGGACCATCGTGTCACGGACAAGGACGTCGTGGAACTACATAGCGCTTAACGGGCTTAATGGGGACATTCCTGATTTAAAGTATTAATACGTTAAATCAGGAATGTCCCGGTTTGTTGGGCAAGAATCGAGGCAGAAAATGGGGTTCAGATCCGCTTATTTCCGTACCCGGAGGCCAATCAGTCAGGTAATGAAACGCTGAACTCGATGGCGCCGAGCTGCCCGGGCCCTTTGTCGATACTCTCGAGAAACGGCAGCCAGCGTGGGTCGGACTTGAGATTATCGAACGCGGGCTCCACGGCGATCTCCGACAAGCCTGAATCATTGTTGTCTCGCGCTTTTGCCAGCCACTCGAAGGCACGATCGGCCTCACCGCGATACGCCAGCACGTAAGCAACGCTGAATCCCCACTCGTCTCCGTAGCCGTCGATGAGCTGCTCCAGACTATCGTCTGACGCGACGGCACGCCCCAGCGCATGGTAGGCCATCGCCTCGGCAATGAGACGCCAGGGGCGCCGTTCATTGTGGTCCTTTTCTTTGTCAGGATGCCGTTCCAGTTTGATTTCCGCCAGCGCCTCCTCGGCCTGGCTGTCGAACACAAGGGCAAGGCCAATCCACGACTGCACGCCGACCGGGTTCGGACTCAAGTTCATGACGGTGCGATACGTTGCAACCGACTTGTCCCATTCCCTCGCGTAGTAGTAGTTGAGCGCCAGGTTGTTGTGTACTGACGGGCTGATCGGATCGCGCGCGACCGCATGTTCGAGCAGTGCGACTGCTTCGTCCACCCGCTGAAGGTTTGCCGACAAAATCGCAACCTGGCGGAGGATCTGTGCATTGGCCGGTTCCAGTTCCAGCGCACGCTCCATGTGTTTCGCGGCAACGGCAAAATTACTATCGCGGACCATTGCAATGCGCCCAAGACTGACAGAGGCAATAGCCTGGTCGGCATCGATTTTCAACGCCTTGTTTGCGGCACAGCGCGCTTCCTTGAACGCCTCATCGACGTAATAGCTGCTGTCAGCATCGTTCTCGAGCGGCGCATCCGAATGACACCTTGACACTGCCAATACCTTGCGGAGGGATTCCAGCCGTACCTTTTCAGCAAGATAAATGAAGTTCTCCGCGAGCCCCGACCATGCCGGCGCGTAGTTGGCGTCGATGGCGAGCGCCTGCCGGTACAGTCCGATGGCGCGCTCGGGATCTATTTCAGGACTCAGCTCTCTTGCTTGCAGATACAGTGAATAAGCCTCGAGGTCGGCCTGTCGGGCTGTCGGCACGTCGCCGAGGAGCCTGACCTTGAGCTCGTTCACGACGGATGCGGCGATTTCGTCCTGGATTGCGAAGATATCGCGCAGCTCCCGTTCGTAGGTCTCCGACCACAGGTGCGATTGATTGTCGGCACGTATCAGCTGCGCGGTAATACGCACGGTACCACCGGTGTCTCTTCGCACCGAACCCTCCAATACGTGAGCGACATTGAGCTCGCTCCCGATATCCGCGATCGTCGCCTCATCTTTTCCCTTGTAAGAGAAAGATGAGGTCCGGGCGATGACGCGCAGTGCAGGCACCTTCGCCAACAGGTTCAAAAGTTCCTCGGACAGGCCGTCCGCGAAATATTCCTGATCGGGGTCGCGGCTCATGTTAACGAACGGCAGCACGGCAATCGACTTGTCCGCCGCCGCTGACGGTGCCAACTTGTCATAGGCAAAGTACCCTACCAGGACAACCAGGATAGCGATGATCGCGAAATCGATATGACGGCCCATGTCGTTGGGCGGTGACTTCGAGCGGTCGATCTCGGTTTCGCGTTTCAGGCCTGCTGGTGTGAGCTCGAAGATCCACGCAATGACGAGCGCGACCGGAAATCCAATGGCCAGCAACAGCAATAGGCCCCTGAATAGCCAGTCCGGCGAGCCGAGGATCGGCAGCACGACATCGGCGACCTGCAGGATCAGCCACGCGATGACAGCGTACGCGATGCCTGCGCGAAAGACGTTGCGGCGCTTTAGTTCATCGAATAACGACACGGATCACCTTATTGTCGGGAGCATTAGCCTGCTTCAAGCAGATGGTGCCGACGGTAATTTTATAACTTAACCCAGAACGGTGCTGGCAGTTACTCTATTCCGATGATCAACCGCGTTCTGTCCGTGTTCGATTCCGGGCTGCCGGCTGCTCGACGTCGGTGCCGCGCGTTGGTCGGAGAATCACCAACATCGGCGGCCTTACAGAACATGCGCTCGAACTCGAGTGAAGATCATTGTTCATTGGGTAACGAGGACTGGCACAGGCGCTCGCTAGAGAGCAGGCGTCCCCAATTCCAATGGGGCCGCTCGATCAATTGATCGATCAGCGAAGCCGAGAATTCGGAATCTCAGATGCCGATCTTGTGTCGGCATCAGAGGCGCGAGAACGGGTGGCGCTGCACACCCGCATAACGCTTGAAGTGATAGATAATGGCCTCTGCTCGATGACCGAGGTCGCCCGACGATTTGGCCGACTCCAGCCTGCATTGTGCCGAGCGACTAACAGGCGTCGACGTTAGCCGAAAAGGTTATAAAGTTGCCACTAGCACCTTGTTCTTACTCTTGGTCGGCGCTCGAATGATTACTTACGGGCAGTAGGTTCCTGGCCTCTCACCTCTCTACCGATCAAAGATATCCACTCTTGTCGCGACAGCGAATCCGGCGCAAAGGTCAGTGCAACAGATACACGAAATTGCTTTTTGGACGGCCAGTAATCAGCAAACGGAGGCTTTTGTTCCAGGTCCAACCACAATTGATAATCACCATTATTCAACGCATTCGTCTTGCGCTTCCAATCGCTGTATTTCGTCTCGAGAGCGCTGAAATACTGATTCGAGAATTGCTCTGCAGATCGTTTATTGGAGAAATACCATTCACCAAAAATACTCCCGATTATCGAACTATCAGGAGATACGAAAATGCTTAGCGAGCCGATATGCTGGTGCCGTGTATCAGGATCTACGACATAGATCAGCGCCCCCGTTATGTGTTTTCCCGCAACGGATCCTGCCGCTGGAGAATATCTGTCACCCAGCTTGAAGCCAAGGTACTTGCCATCATTCGCATCCGCCAGTGCAGATGCGCTTAGGACAAACGGGCTTAATAAGACCAAGCTATAAAACAGGACGCCGACCTGTTTTGTGTATCTAGATCGGCAAACGGCGGTCGAAACAAAAAATCTGGATAACATGTCGCAAACCGGGCTAGTCGCCGGACTCGTTTTCACGCCAGGTACGTAAATGCAGGACGACATCGTCCATCGTTTCGACCGCAGCTCCCGAGTCGGTCGAACTGATTCGTACGCTGTCACTTATGGCGCTGCTGCTGTTACCGAAAATACTCGAAATATCGTACATTGCGTCAATGATGGCATCTCGCGTTGCCACTTCAAGTAATCGTGATCCATCCTTCAGTCGGTCGGCCGCGGCTATCTTTGTATCCGTAACATGGCTTGTACCGATCGCAGTTGCCGAGAACAGTTGTTCTCCGTTTGCTGAGTTGATTGAAACCTGCATCGCCATCCGCGCTGAGATATTCAATCGCGTCGAGAACATACCCGGTACGACAGAAACGACTGGCTTGTATGTTAGTAACTCATAACTAAGAGTCGGTCTGTTTTCCGGTGCAGAGACTATTGTGACCTTCGAGAAGTGCTGCCGGGTTACCTCCAACAGTGCTTTTTCGAGTGCCGGCCCTACGACGACCGGTATCGGATGATAAACTCCTTCGTCTGAGCGCGGTTTAACCTTCAGGCTCAGCGCCTGGATTCTCGGCTCAATATACAAATCGATTTCCTCTTCGATTTGATGACTACCCACCTTGTAATCTGGCAGATCCGCATCTTGCACACGCGCCGTTTGAGGTACTGTGGCGGTGCACCCGATAACGAATGCCGCAGCAGCGTATACGAATACAAATTGATGTCTGCGCTTATATTTAACCTTTGACTGCGCCATTTGTAACCCAATGCTAGATGCGGAGTTGGCCTTCCGTAATATTAAGACGTTGACGGATGAGACACAGGAATAATCTTGCTGCCGATAAGGAGTATTTTGCTGCTCGCGATTGCGGTCAGCAATTGTTCGGTAAATCTGATTGATCGTCGGTAAACATCAAGCCCAGTTCAACTGGCTGCTCGGTCATCCGGAAGGTTCAGTATCGCTCGAATGTAAGCGGCGTCCGAACCATTATCAAGCCGGTCTCTTTGCTCTGTACAGAAAGCTGACGGCGTGGTTCCAACATATCGACGAAAAGTGCGCGAAAAGTACGACGCGTCGTTAAAACCGACAGCGTACGCGACGTCCGTTATGTTTGCGTTCGGGTCCTCTAACAGTCTACATGACTCAAGGATGCGGTAACGAACAACGTAATCCTGAAACGTGATGCCGTATTGCTCACGGAACGATCGACTGAAACGGAACGGGCTCATGTTGCAAAGATCAGATACTGCCTCACTTCTAATTTTGTATCGAAAATTCTGTTTCACGAAGTAAAGAGCCGGCAACAACTGGACATCATCCGTCCGCATTGTCAGCGGAATTTCCGGGGGGATCGGCGCGACGTTATCAGTTTGCGTTCTGGGCCTCTGATTTGGCGTTATTTTTTTCACATACCGTATCGTTTGCAGACACCGATGAAATTCGCCGCGTGTCACCGGCTTTACCAGAAAATCGAGCACACGGGTGCGAAATGCCCATACGGCAAGAGATTCAGAATGTTGTAACGTGAGCAATAGAATCGGCACCTGTGGATAGCGCATTTTAGTTTTGCGCAACAAATTCAGGCTGCGATGATCGGGGTAGTCTATATCGAAGCAAATGCAATCAATTGAGTTACGGTCGATAAAGTTATTGATTTGACTTGCGTCAGGACATATCTCGACTTCACAACTTTCGGTAAACACAGCCGGCAGTTCGGCATGCTTAACAGAAAGAGTCAGATCGACCCAGAATAGCCTTGGTTTTATCATTATTGTTGTACTCGTCCCTGATACCAGTATGTAACTGCGAAATAGCCCGACGCAAACGCTTCTTAACATAACGCCGAAGATTCTGATTAAACATTTGTTTGTGCGCGGTGCGTTGCAAAATACTTTTCCTGTATTGCAACAGACTTCTATTAATGAACCCGTAATGCTCCTAACGTATTTAGGCGCAACTGACACTATTCATTGTTACTTGTGTTGAAACTGAGGCTTGGTGAAACGCAACAACAAGAATATTGAAGGTTGAGAGTGACTTTCGAAAGTCAGGTAGTGATTGGAACCAATTGGAGAATCAAGATGAAAGATAAATTTCTAAAGTTCCTGCAAAACGAAGAAGGGTTGACGACCGTTGAGTACGCGGTAGCTGGTGCTTTGGTCGCAGCAGCCGTTGTGACTGCATTCGGTCTCCTCGGTGGCCAGGTTGGTGTTGTCATCGATGGCCTTTATAAAGCAATAGGCGGGTAAGTGACTGCGACAGCCAGCGGGTGCGTTTGCACCTGCTGGCTGTCCTTTGTGCACTTACCTCACCTGATCGAAAATGTCGAATGACGTCCTCTTAGCAGCCGCTGTTACGGTTACGCTGCTCATTGTAGTAACGCTTTGCGCAGTAACTGATATTCGGAAGCATCGTATTTCCAATAGTGTTCTGCTGCCGGCGTTGCTGCTGGCATTCTTTTTTTACGGCGTGCTGGCAGGCTTAACGGGATTGCTGGATTCCATACAGGGCCTGGTGCTGGGATTAGCGCTGCTGTTTCCAATCTACATAGTTGGCGGCACCAGTGCCGGCGACGTAAAGCTGCTAGGTGTCGTTGGTGCCTTGCTCGGCGCCAACGGCGTTTTGATCGCCGGAATAGCGTCGTATGCATTTGGCGGTGTGTTCGGTGTCCTGTTCATTCTCTGGCGTGTAATTGAGCCCGTAGTGGCTACAAACATTGCACAAACTGGCGGCTCCAGCGAACCATCGGCGCATGCGATTTTCAGACAGATGAGTAATGACAAGCCCTGGAAGGCTGTGTTTCCTTTTGCGCCGGCAATTGCGTGCGGCGCCTACTATTCTTTATGGCACCTCGGTTATTTAACCCTGGTGCTTGGTTAGCGCCAATGGCAATTTCAACGTTTTCGAACTCCGATCTTCGTCTCGACCACTTGGGTCAGGCGAGAATAAGCAAAATCGCGCCCCGTCCGACCGGAATTGAAGACACGGGTCTGTCCGTGGCTTTTCTCGCAGATCTGGTTGCGAAGCATATTCTCGACCGTGGTGCACTGAGCATTGCCGAAATGAGCGAGCTGCTCGCCCTGTCGGGTTCAATTGTCGAGCAAGTTCTGAATTTCATGCGCAGTGAGGCACGAGTCGAAGTCAAACCGCGCTCCGGGTTTAAAGAAGCGCTCTCTTATTCGCTCACGGAATTGGGCCGTGTCAGTGCTCTCGACGCAATGATGCGAAGTGGTTATATCGGACCGGCGCCAGTGCCTCTGCGTCATTATGGCCAAATTGTCAGGGCGCAGACTATTCATGGACGCAGCGTCGCAAAGAGTGCAATGCGTGCGGCGTTTTCCGATGTCGTCATCGAACCCGATCTAATAGACAGGCTTGGGCCGTCGCTGAATTCCGGTCGAGCAATTTTCTTGTACGGTCCGGCCGGTACCGGCAAGACCTACATCTCGCAAAGACTTTCGCGACTTTTCTATGACATCACCATTGTCCCGCATTCTATCGTTATTGACGACGTGGTGGTTCAACTCTTTGATCACCGGCTCCACAAAGTCATTTCGTATGACAGTGGCGACGAGCGAGTCATGTTGGATCGGGGGCACGACCCACGCTTTCTCGTGTGTGAACGACCTGTCGCGATTACCGGCGGCGAATTAACGTCCGAAATGCTCGAAATTCGCCACGATCCAGCGACGCGTCTCTATGAGGCCCCATTACAACTAAAAGCCAACAACGGCATTCTTGTGATCGATGACATGGGTCGGCAGCGCATAACGCCGAAGGAACTATTCAATCGCTGGATCGTGCCCCTCGAGGAGAAGCGGGACTACCTTGACCTCGGGTACGGCAAACACTTTTCCGTACCGTTCGACGTTGTGCTGGTTTTCTCAACTAATATTCATCCGCTCGAACTGGCCGACGAGGCGTTTTTGCGACGCATCGGCTACAAGATTGAATTCAAGGCGCTCTCAAAAGAACTGTATGCGCAGATCTGGAATGACGTCTGTAACGAATTTCGCATCGCCTGTGAAACCGACGTCCTGAACTTCGTCACGCAGGAGTTGCACGCAACACACAGGGTCCCTTTATTACCGTGCCATCCGCGGGATCTGCTCGGGATGGCTATGGACCAAGCCGCATATTCGGATCAGCCGGGTCAAGTAACGAAGAAAGATATTCAGTGGGCATGGGACAACTATTTTGTGTCAGTCGATGATTACATCGACCCCGCCGACAGGCGTACGTCTTTTTAGGAGGCTAGATAATGGTCAAGCGTAGAGGTCTCATACTTATTTTCCTGTCTCTGTTGATGGCGGTGTGCGCTGCATGGGTCGCAAATACCTGGGTGAGCCATCAGTTGGTAACGAAGGCGGATGCGGCGCCGAACAGCCAATTTGTTGTTACAGCCGCAACCAGCATCCCATTTGCCACCAAAGTAGAAGGACGACACTTGAAGCTGGTGCAAGTGCCGGAAGGGGTTTTGCCGGATGGCGCGTTTACCAGCCAGGCCGATGTCGAGGGCAAGGTCTCAACGACATCCATTGCGCGCGGAGAGATTCTCGTTGCTGAACGATTCGCGACGCACTCTCGCGGTAGCACACTGGCAGCTCTTGTTGCTGAAAACATGCGCGCAGTTACGGTACGTGTTGACGATGTTATCGGGGTCGGCGGTTTTCTCTTGCCTGGTAATACAGTTGACGTACTCGCCGCCCGGACTGACCGAAACGGCCGCGCGATTACCGAAACGATCCTGACGAATATCAAAGTTCTTGCTGTCGATCAAACGGCCGCAACGGAAGAAAATGACCCCGTCATTGTACGTGCTGTCACTCTCGAGATGACGCCGACCCACGCAGAAAAACTCGTGAAGGCCCGCACCGAGGGTTCAATTCAGCTGACCTTGCGCAATCCCGAGGAAGAAGACGTGGTGGTGCCGAAACCCGTAAAGCGAGTAGTCAAGAAGCCAGTACGAGCTCCAACCAAAACGAATTCATCGGTTGAGATAATTCGCGGGACAGAGGTGAAAAAGACAAAGACGAAAACGTAAAGGGATCAGATGGTTTGAAAATTCGCACTCACGGACGCGAATAATAATAAAGGACTTTACAATGAAACTGCCTAAAAAAATCAAGCATCGCAAGATTTCGTTAGCCGCCCTGTTGTTGATGGGCGCTGCGATGTTGTCGGGACAAGCCCTTGGCCAGAGCACATCCACAGCTCAACAATTGGGACGCGGGGCAGAGCAAACACTGTTAGTCCCTTTGTACAAGTCGCGCGTAGTTGCGCTGGACGCTCCGGCGAAGAGAATATCCGTCGGAAATCCCGAAATTGCCGATATTCTGATCCTTCGCGCAACCCAGCTGTACGTTCTGGGAAAGGACCTCGGTACAACCAACGTCCTTTTATGGGACTCTAGCGATCGCCTGATAGGCACCGTAAGCGTCGAAGTCACCCATGACCTGCAGGCGCTGAAGGCGAAGCTTCACAGTCTGATGCCGAACGAAAAGATCTCGGTGTACTCGGCGCAACGCAATATTGTCCTCGCAGGCCGTGTCTCTAATGTTGGCAACATGAATGCAGCCATCCGCATAGCAGAGGGCTACTTCAAAGAGGCTGGAAACAAATCGGCCGGGGGAGTTGGAGGCGCCGCTGACGGCTCAACGCAGTTTGCAGCAAAGAACACCTCCGACGACAAAGTGGGCGAAGTGATCAATATGCTCAGTGTCGGCGGTGCGCAACAAGTGATGCTCGAAGTCGTCGTAGCAGAGATTGCCAGGACCGAACTCAAGACTCTTGACTTTCGTTTCAATACTATCTTTCGCAACAGTAGCCGTTGGACTGTCGGCGGAGTCAACGGCGGCGCGAGTTTCCCAGACGCATTGTTTGGAGAGGATCTCCTTCGGACTCCAGTTTTCGATACGCTCAACACACCGATCGGGCCGGTAATAGATGAGTTTCTACCGAACCCGCTGTCGATTGACGACAAGGGTCTGTTCGCCACTTTTTTGGATGAGAACTTTCTATTCAATATGGCGTTTGACGCGGCGAAGGAGAATGGTCTGGCCAAAATCCTCGCTGAACCGACTTTGACGACGCAGACCGGTCAACAGGCGGAATTTCTGTCGGGCGGTGAATTTCCCATACCGGTACCGCAAGGCGACGATGGGATCACCGTAGAATTTAAGGAATTCGGTATCGGGGTCAAATTTCTACCACTGGTTCTGGATGCGGGCCGCATCAACCTGAAGCTGAACATCAGTGTCAGCGAATTGATCGATGCGAATAATCTCGCAATTTCGGTAGACGGCGTGTCGCAGTCTTTTCTGATTCCACGGCTGACAAAACGTAGCGCGCAGTCCACGGTTGAGCTGGCCGATGGCCAGACAATCGGCATCGCAGGGCTGATAAATGAAAATCTCCGGGAAACGATCACGAAATTTCCGGGTTTGGGCGATATTCCAGGCCTTGGCGCGCTATTCAAGAGCCAGTCATTCCAAAAAGGAGAGACAGAGCTACTGATCCTTGTTACCCCACATCTTGCCAAGCCGATGCTTCCTGGCGAGATCAGCTTGCCGACCGACAATTTTCAGGAACCCAGTGACCTCGAATTTTTCCTCGGTGGGCGTATGGAAGGGCGTGCAAGTAAAG
Source organism: Woeseiaceae bacterium (assembly GCA_013001045.1). Taxonomy (GTDB): domain Bacteria; phylum Pseudomonadota; class Gammaproteobacteria; order Steroidobacterales; family Woeseiaceae; genus UBA1847. The sequence continues at coordinate 18,471 of JABDNG010000096.1, forward strand.
AAACGGAAACTTCGCCATACGGTCACGACATCAATTAACCATAGGTTTAAGCGAGTCAATAAACATGAAAAATAAATACTTTGTGATAATCCTTGCTGCTGCCCTTACCCTTATCAGTTCAGGCTGTGCAAACCAGAGTCGCACAGCCGCTGACTTCGGCAATTCCGTACGGTCTATGGTCGTGCAGCAAATCTTCGATATGAATGCCGCATCATCACCGGATCCCAATGCAGTGCTTGGCGGCGACCCTGACAGGCTGAACAACACGCTGGATGGCCATCGAAAGGACGTCGCGCAACCCAGCGACGTGGCCGCCCCGATAACCATCAATCTCGGTGGCCAGCGCCAGTAATCGGCGTACGTGATCCTGTATTCGGAGGAGCAGAAATGACTGGTCCGTCAAATAGAAATCCTGGTCATATCGATGGGACCAAACTGAGCCAGCGCGGCGTAGTTATTCCGATAGTGGCAATCGGTCTGGTGGCGTTGTTTGCGGTTGCCGGCCTCGCGCTGGATGGAAGCCATGCGCTTGCAAACAAGACCCGCATGCAAAACACGGTCGATGCCGCAGCCCTGGCTGCCGCAAAGGTAATTGACCAAACCGATGGCGACACCGGACAGGCAACTGCCGCCGCTAACAACCTGTTTTCGATCAACGCTGACGGTGCCGGCAATCATGAGTTGAACGCTGCATACGACGGCGGCGACATCAACATAACGGTTCAGTATTCGACAACAGCCTATCCCTTCACGCCCGGCTCGCTCAATGGGCCGTTCGTTCGAGTCATTGCGGCCGGATTTGATACCCAGACCACACTAGCGAGGGTGCTGGGTGTCAATGAGATTCCAACGCCGGCCTCTGCTGTCGCCGGCCCCAGCGGGCCGCTCGGCAACGGGCCCGGGTCGGAAATCTGTGACGTAGCGCCAATTGCAGTGTGCCCGCCAGCAGGAGGGTTTCAGCCTGACGAACTCGAAGTATTGAAGCCGACAGCCGGCAATCATGACGATATCGGTCCGGGAAATTACAAGATGCTACGCCTGGGTTGCAGCGGAGGAAGTTGCTTGAGGAAAAATCTCGCAGGCGATTTCAGCGGTTGCGCGACACACAGTGCGACCGTTGAAACTGAGCCAGGCGTCTCCGCGGGCCCGACGAGTCAGGGCTTCAACACGCGATTCAACAAATACCAGGGAGGGGGCGTGAACCCGACCGACTACCCTCCGGATAAAGTGATTACCGACCAGAAGCCGTCGAAACTACAGGCTTGCTGGGATGATATTACCGACCCGCAAAATCCTGTCGACAGAATCTTCGAAACGAACGGGCAGAATAATTACTGTCCAAGAACTCAACAAGGCGAATCGTTTTCGGACGAACCCTGGGCATCTGATGAACGATTCAAGGGTTCCGACGTGAATTACGACCTGTACGATCATATCGACTACGACAACGACCCCGGTCCGTATGTGGCGAATGGCGTGAAGTACCGTCGTCTCCTGATCTTCCCGACTGTCAACTGCGATGGCAGCCAAAACGGGCAGTCCGCCCTTACGGTGACAGGTTTTGCGTGCTTTTTCATGATGCAACCGCTCGACACCGGAAATATCGGCCAGGGTGGCGGACAAATCTTCGGACAGCATATCGGCAAGTGCGAAGTAAATGGTTCCGGCAGCAGCAATCCAACCGGCGGGTCAAATCCACTGTTTTACAAAATCGTTCTTTATAAAGATTCGGGTTCGGGAGATTCCTGATGCGGACTATAGCTCCATTGGCACATCAACGTGGTCTTGCACTCGTTGAAGCAGTAATTACCCTGCCTTTGTTGCTTTTCCTGATGATAGCTGCATCGGAGTTCACCAATGCTTTTGTGCAGCATACGACGTTGACCAAGGCGGCGAGAGACGCTGCCCGTTATGTAGCGGAGGAGGCGATCGACGGATCTCTTACCGTAAATCTGACCACCGCTCTCAAAAACGACACAAAACGATTGTTGGTATATGGCAACACCGGAGGTAACGGTGCACCTGCAATTCCCGGCCTCAATACAGGCAATGTAGAAGTCAACTCCGTCGGTGCCAATGTCGTCGAAGTCACCGTGAATTACCCGTATACCGGGATTCTCGGCTCGGTATTGCCGACCTTTGGATTCGGCTCGGATATTTCAATGCTCTTCAATCTGCAGGCGACAGTAGCAATGAGGGCTCTGTAATGAAGAGCATCCGAAACCAACGAGGCACAACTGTAGTCGAATTCGCCGCTGTTGGCGTAGTGCTATTCCTGGTGTTGTTTGCGCTAATTGATTTCAGCCGCTTGTATTTCGACATGGCGGCTCTCGATGAGTCAACCAGGCGCGGCGCGCGCGTAGCGGCGGTCTGCCCTGTCAATGATCCGATCATTCAGCAAGTCGCGTTGTTCAATGGGCTCGTGCCAACTCTCGGCGCTGAGCACATCGCCGTCCAATATCTGGATGCAGCCGGCAACGTAATCGCGGCTCCCGGTGGGTCCGGCTACGGCTCGATACGTTTCGTCAGGGTAGCAATCCAGAATTTCCAGCTGCAAACATTAATTCCCGGCCTGGCGGGAGTCTTAACGGTACCCGCGTTTACGACCACGATTCCCAGCGAAAGCCTGGGGCGCGTGGGTACTGCGGACATCTCTTGTTGATCTGGGGGGGGTTATTTAAGTGTCTAGACTAAGGATCTTGCTTGTCACCCGCTCTAATACGGTTTCCGAAGCCATCAGCAGCCGGTTGCAAGAGCATGCCGACTTTTTTGTGACGAAGAAGATTATCAGTAATGGTAGTAGCGACCCGATGCACAACGTTCAGTCAAAACAGGACGTCATGTTGCTGCACTACGCTCCTGGTTTTGGCGAACTGGAGCATTTGGCGAAGTCGACGATACAAAAGCGGATGCCGCTGATCGTGCTGGGGCCAGCAAACGACCCCGAGGCGATGCGGCTCGCCATGCGAGCCGGTGCCAGCGACTATATTTCACAACCGGTACAACAGGATGAACTGTCCAGCGCCCTGCGCCAGGTGAGCGATCAACTGAAGGACAAAATAACGGAACACGGCAAGCTAATAGCAGTTACCAATAGCAAAGGTGGCTCCGGAGCAAGTTTTGTAGCCACCAATTTAGCCTATGCGTTAAATCAGGGAAAAACGAACCGCACGATCCTCGTTGATCTCGATCTACAGTTTGGTGGGCTTTCCCGATACCTGGACCTAAAGCCGAAACGCGGTGTTGCTGAGGCGCTGGAAGCGGCAGACCAAATGGACGAGGTCTCCTCGGAAGCATATGTCACTCGCCATAATTCGGGATTACGATTACTCGCCGCCCATACTGAACGACTTTTACTGTCAAGAGATGTACCGGCCGAAAATTTCGATGGCCTGTTACAGATTCTCCAACGCAACAATGACTACGTGATAGCGGATCTACCACGGCGAATTGACATGCTTAGCGCGATGCTTCTCGAGCGCTCCGACCAGATACTTTTGGTGGTTCAGCAGTCCTTGGCACATATCAATGACGCCGCCCGAATGATTCATCTTTTGACGAAAGAGCTTGCCGTACCAAAGGACAGGATCAAGGTAATTGCAAACAGGTATTCCAAGAAATCGATAATCGACGGAGATGATATCAAGAAGGCACTGAAAATTGAGCGTATATGGATCATACCGAACCAGTACCAACAGGTGTCTGAGAGTGTCGATACAGGAATCCCGCTTATGCAGGACGCAAAGAACTCAGCAGCAGGAAAAGCAATACAAATGCTGGAGCAAAACGTTCGCGGTATCGACTCAGAAGAATCGCCGGCCGGCCTGTTAGGCCGTGCATTACCTTCTTTTCTCGGTAGAAGATGATGTCTGGTGTACTAACAACGGAATTCAGAAAAACCGTTCCCGCAGAGCAATCTGATGAGAATGATCGAATTCGGCAGCTCAGCGCCAGCGAGCTGGAGTGGAAGCACAAGATCAATGAGAAACTGTTGACGGTTCTCGATCTGTCGCTTCTTGGTTCTATCGACGAAAGTAAAGCTAGAGCCGAGATTGGCGAGATCGCATTACAGTTGATGATAGAGGAATCCGCGCCGCTCAGCGTCAGGCAGCGACAACTGATAATCCAGCGTATCGAAGATGAGGTCATGGGACTCGGCCCTCTGGAGCCTCTGCTCGCCGACAAGTCAATTTCTGACATTTTGGTTAACGGCGCCAAATCGGTTTATGTCGAGCGTCACGGCAAACTTGAGAAAACCAACGTTACCTTCAATGACGATTCGCACTTGTTGAATACAATCGACCGAATTGTGTCGGCAGTCGGACGAAGGATCGATGAATCATCACCGATGGTCGATGCTCGACTCGCAGACGGGTCACGTGTGAATGCAATTATTCCGCCGCTTGCGTTAGACGGCCCTTCAATTTCAATCCGCCGTTTCGCCGTCGAACTACTGTCGATCGATGACCTGATTGCCCTGGGGACTTTGAGCGCAGAGATGGCCAAAGTACTCGAGTCGATCGTCAAATCGCGGCTGAATGTATTAATTTCCGGCGGAACCGGCTCGGGAAAGACGACCAGCCTGAACATACTCTCCGGGTTTATACCGCATGACGAGCGCGTCGTAACGATCGAAGACTCGGCGGAACTTCAATTGCAGCAGCCGCATGTTGTGCGCCTTGAAACACGCCCACCAAACATTGAGGGAAGGGGTGAGGTTACCTCTAGAGATCTGGTTCGAAACAGTCTTCGTATGCGGCCAGAACGCATCATCGTCGGTGAGGTGCGTGGTGGCGAGGCGCTCGACATGCTGCAGGCAATGAATACCGGCCATGACGGGTCTCTCACGACGGTTCACGCAAATAGCCCGCGAGACGCCCTTGGCCGTATAGAAAACATGGTCTCAATGACCGGAATAAGCTTTCCGATCAGGGCACTGCGTACCCAGATCGCAGCCGCTATCAACATAGTCATTCAGGTTTCGCGCCTAGAAGATGGCTCGCGAAAGTTAGTGAGCATTCAGGAAATTAACGGCATGGAGGGCGACATCATTACGATGTCTGAGCTCTTCACATTCGATCGTTCAGGCATCGATGCGGAAGGCAAAGTTATCGGTCGACTCCGGGCTACCGGAGTGGTGCCAGGCTTTTACAAGAGTCTCAAATCGCGTGGCATCGACCTGCCAATCGAAATGTTCGAACCTGACTGGTTGGGTGAGGAGTAAGGTTCATGTCTGAAGGTATGATCTTTTTTATTGTGCTGATCTTCGTCGCCGTTTTTTTTCTGGTCCAGGGCCTCGCAATTCCGGTTTTCGGCGAAAGCGCACAAGCTCGCAAGCGACTGAAGAAGAAGCTTTCCGAGATTGAATCAGCAAATGAGGAAGAGGCGTTCTCTTCCCTGTTGAGAGAAAAATACCTTCGAAAGCTGTCGCCGATGGGGCGATTTTTTGAAAGTTTGCCGAGAATGGAAGCGCTGGCGACGAAGATCGAGCAATCAGGTGCCAAGTATCCCGCGTATTACCTGGTTATATCTTCGATCGTTTTAGCGGCAGCCGCTGCTTTTGTTGCCTGGGCATATTTTCGAATTTGGTATGCACCTTTCGTAGCAGCCGCCATTGGTGGTTATTTCCCGTTTATGAGGATCGAGGCGAATCGAAAAAAACGACTTGGGCTTTTCGAGGAGCAATTGCCGGACGCAATTGAAACCGTTACGCGTGCGCTACGGGCAGGCCACCCATTCCCGGCAGCGCTGAAGATGATCGGTGACGAATTTGATGACCCGGTTGCCGCTGAATTCGCACTTACCTTCGCGGACATAAATTACGGCAACGATGTGCGCCGCGCAATGCTCGGCCTTCTCAGCAGAATACCAACAGTCACGGTAATGGCGCTCGTCACTGCCGTGCTTGTCCAAAAAGAATCAGGCGGAAATCTTGCAGAGATTCTTGAACGAATCTCCGCGGTCATCCGTGGGCGTTTTCGACTGTATCGAAAGGTCAAGACCCTGTCTGCGGAGGGCCGCATGTCAGCATGGGTTCTTGCGCTCGTGCCGTTCGGACTATTCGTGGTTTTGACAATTACGGCTCCGGACTACCTACCTACTTTGGTCAATGATCCGCGGGGTCAGAAAATGATCGTCGCAAGCATGATTTCTGCAGCATGCGGAATATTCTGGATCAGAAAGATCCTAAGAATCGAGGTTTGATGCTGTGGAAGCAATTATTAGTCTATTGGAAGGCTATCTCAGTAATGAAACGATACTGCGACGAACCGTAGTGGCTGTGGTTGCCATTATTATATTCATTCTTGGCGTCGGCCTATCGGTAATCTTCGTTGGTGTCACTAACCCCATACGACGCCGACTTGGAATGATAAATGCGTCCGAGTCGAACAAAGGAGCACTGTCTTTAAAGATTGCAACAGCGGTAGGCCCGGTTGCCGCCTTCATATTGCCTAAAGAAGACCTGGAACGCGACAAGGTTAAAACGGATCTGTACAGGGCTGGCTATCATTCACCGCAGGCGCTGCAGGTATTCTATGCGCTTAAAGCTGTGCTAACAGTAGGTCTTGCCGTTGTTGCCTTGTTGGTCTCACGATTCGTGCCATCTGTTAGCTCCCAGACCTTGATGCTTTACGTGGCTATCGCAGCCGCAGTAGGTCTTCTGGCTCCAAATTACGTGCTTTCCAAATCGCTGGAAAGGCGCCTTCGAATGTTGCGCAACGGCTTTCCCGATGCGCTGGACTTGCTCGTCGTTTGCGTGGAGTCGGGCCTGGGCCTTGGGCCTGCACTGCAACGAGTGGCCGATGAGATCAGCGTTAGCCACCCCGAGCTCTCACTGGAGCTTGCAACAGTCAACGCGGAAATGCGTGCCGGCGTGCAAAGGGAAAAAGCGCTAAAGAATCTGAGCGAACGAACAGGCCTGCCCGACATACGCGGACTTGTAGGCCTCCTTGTTCAGTCCATGCGGTTTGGCACAAGCGTGGCTGACGCGCTTCGAATATATGCCGAAGAATTCAGAGACAAGAGAATGCAGGCCGCGGAGGAACAGGCAGCGAAAATCGGTACGAAAATGATCTTTCCACTCGTGCTCTTCATGTTTCCGGTGTTTTTCGTCGTTGCGGTCGGACCCGCAGCGCTGCGCATCATCGACGCCTTCGGCACGCTTGGCTGATCCAAAAATTTCGATCGAAGATGATGGAGAGGGAGAAACAGGTGAAATTATCAGGGTTGATCAAAATATGGCTTGTCAGCATCAGTTTGATTGGGCTGCAAGGCTGTGCGGTATCAAAGACAGCACAAATTGACCGCGAGACGGCCAGTGAACTGAGCAATCAAAACCTCGACCTGCTATTTGCCACCGAGTTTCCAGTCGCGTCAAAAGACGAGGCGCTGCTGAAAGCATCGCGCGCGTATCGTAGCGCTGAGTTCAGCAAGGCGCAGTTTTTCCTTGTCAAAGCACTGGCATTTGATTCAAGTGATACCGAGGTATTGTCACAGATTGGCAACCTCCACGTCAGGAAGGGTAACGGAAAACTCGCAGGCCGGGCTTTCCATTTCGCTTTACAGCACGATCCCCAGCATGCGCCTTCTCTCGAAGGCATCGGCTTGCTGTATTTTCGGGCAGGAAATGACGAGGCCGCACAGAAGCATTTGGAGGCGGCTATCGCAGTCAGGCCAGACCTTTGGCGCGCCCACAACGCGCTTGGAGTAATTGCTGATCGCGCTAATAAATTCCAGCTGGCTCAACGTCATTACAATTCTGCGCTTGAGATACAGCCGCTGGCCGACAGTATCCTGATTAACCGCGGTTATTCCAAGTACCTCAATGAGAATTATCATTCAGCCGCAGTCGATTTTTTTACTGTCGCTGAACGCAGCGGCGACGACAAAGCCTGGAGAAACCTTGGCTTGGTTTATGCGAGACAGGGTTGGTACGAGGATGCGCTTGAGTCGTTTCTTCGGGTTGAAGAAGAACGCGACGCATACAATGAAACGGGCGCGATTGCGATGAGCAATGGTGATCACAGCACGGCTTTACGATACCTGAATGAAGCCTTACGCCTCTCGCCCACATACTTTGCGAAAGCAGAAAAAAACATTGCGCAACTTCGCAAACAGAGCTCGCATGCATTCGTGACTCCGGAATGACAGCTCGGTTTTCGTCAAGGCCGGCTGCGTACTCATCAATCTGTTCCCGCTGCAAGGAATTGATATGACCACAGACAAGGACTCGAACGCATTTAGTACTTCGGCGACGATGTCGGAGTCCACGCTGCGGGGAATCGGCTTGGCATTCACGAACCTGTCGCTTGCCGTTTTCTACCTGGCCTTTGCCTTTGCCAACGCGAAGAGTTTTGTCGCTGAACCGCGCTTGAGCGTCTTACTGATTGTTCTTATGGAGACAATCGCAGCTGTGTTCCTGATAATAAGGCGTGACCCCGACGAGACCGAACATTCCTGGCAAACGTGGACGACAACGACGTTTGGAACACTGGCTCCCACGCTATTTCGGCCGACTGACGCCACAGCCGATCTGATTGTCGGCGACATCCTCCAGGTGGGCGGTTTCGCCCTGCAGATCGCCGCCTTGTTGTACCTGAGCAGAAGTTTCGGCCTTCTCCCCGCGTATCGGGGCATTAAGTCCAGCGGCCTGTATAGCTGGGTTAGACACCCGCTTTACTCAGCGTACGTAATTTCTTTCATCGGATACTGGATCAATAATCAGAGCCTTGCCAACGCTGCGGTAGCTGTGTTTGGCACCGCGTTTCTGGTAATGCGCATCTATTGCGAAGAGGCGCTGTTGCTGAAATACAAGGACTACTCTCGGTACGCGGATCGAACCCGATGGCGCCTAATTCCGGCGGTCTGGTAATGCAAACCGGGATCAATACTATGATAGCTAGTCGCTCGTGACCTTCGTTTTCCATAGCATCACTCTGACGATATTCGAGTAATCGTCCGTCCAGAGACCGGTACTCGGACTGGTTGCCAGTCGGCTCCAGCGATCGTCCGTCGCTAAACTACCCAGCGCCGCTTCGTCTCTTGCCAGAAGAACCCAGGTAGATGCATACCGAAACTGATTTGACTGTTTGAGTGCCGCAGCGGCGGCTACAGCCGGATCGGCGTCGGCATCCATCTTGACAGGAAAAAATCTCTGGATTCTGCCTGCAAGCTTCAAATGCTGAGACAAGTTAGCCAACACTGGCTCCAAATCCATATAGCGATTGCTGATATGGAGCATGAGCAAGCCATCATTTTCGAGCCTCTTAAAATAGAGCTCGATTGCTTCGCGCGTCATCAGGTGAACCGGAATCGAATCTGAGCTGAATGCGTCGATAACGAGCAGATCGAATTTTCTTTGAGGATCGCGCGCAAGCGAAAGCCGCGCATCGCCCAGGATAGTCTGCGAGTCGGGAGCGCACTGTTCAAGGTAGTGAAAATATCGGGTGTCACGCGCTACTGAGAGAATGGCAGCGTCGATTTCGTAGAATGTCAATTCATCATGAGGGCGCCGATAACACGCCATGGCGCCAGCGCCAAGGCCAACGATACCAACCGACAATGACTTCGGATCCGTATGAAGGGTTTCGAAAACCTGACCCGCAGGTCCCTCGCGCGTGAAATAAGTAAGTGGATCGCGCCACTTTTTCGGATCGACTGACTGTGCGCCGTGAATTGTCGTTCCATGCTGAAGGGCAAAAAATCTTCCTGAGTCGTCTTGTTTCACTGTGTGAATACCGAAAAAATTTCTCTCTGCAAGCAGCGCGACACGCTGCTGCTCTACCAGGCTATTCATCGCTGTCAGCAGAACCGCAATTCCAAGCGCAAACCGCAGTGGACGCGGGCTGAAGCCAAACACGACCATCCCGATGACAGATGCAACGACCACAGATACAGCCTGATGTTCGGTTATCCAACTGGATACATCAGGCACGACAAGAAGCGCCAGCACTACCATGCCCACGAGCAGAGGCAGTGCGATATCGAGCTTCCACTCTCCGTTGCGCTTGACGCCGCGAGTGGGCCTGATAGCACATGCCATAACTATCGCGATTGGGTACTCGAGATTTGAATGAAATATCACCGGCGCCAGCAGCGCATTGAAGGCACCGCCAATTACTCCGCCAAAAGACATCCAAAGGTAAAACTCAGTCAAATGACTCGCGGTCGGCCGGTGCTTCGCCAACTCGCCATGGCAAAGCATGGCCGTTACAAAGAACATACCAAGGTGTAGCAACAATGAAATTCGAACTGAAAGCAGCGGCACGTACAGAATAAAAACAAACGCCACAATAAAATAGGCGTGCACGGATACAATCCACTTGTGTTTTATCGCGGGTTTTTTGGAAAACACGATAACGAACGTCAGTAAGAATAGTACGAGGGGCACCACCCAGAACAAAGGCACTGACGCAATGTCGGTTGTAATATGGTTAGTCACGCCCAGCAACAGGCTTGAAGGTATGAACGCCAGGATCACCCACCGTAGACGAAGCTTCCAACCAACATCGGACCTGAGTTCTGTGGTGCTCCCGAGGTGCCTGATCGGTGCGTCGGCCACGAAACATCGCTTGAGCAAATACGCGCAGGCAACCATCAGTACAGCGAATCCAGCGTAGACGATCGTCCACGCCTCCGTCTGTTCAGTGAGCCCAAGAAACGGCTCGAGCAGTAAAGGGTAGGCAAGCAGAATAACAATACTGCCGAAATTGCTTGCGGCGTAAAGGAAGTAAGGGTTTGAGGCGTCACGGTGATTCGTGTGGGCGAACCACTTTTGCAGCAGGGGAGCGGTTGCTGATAGCACAAAAAAAGGTAGACCTATCGAGACCGCCAGCAACGCTAACAGCCATAAGGTAGGAGTTCCCTCGGTCGGCGGTGACCAGTTTGCGGCGACGGATATTGGCAGAGAAACGAAGGCCGCAGCGAGCAGGAACAAATGTAACGCGCTCTGCCGCCGAACGTCCAAGAATTGCGTCGAGTAATGTGCATACGCGTAGCCAAAGAGGAGCACGGCCTGGAAGAACACCATTGCCGTATTCCAAACAGCCGGCGCGCCTCCAAGCATCGGCAGCACCATCTTGGCGAACATCGGCTGGACCCAGAACAGCAGGATTGCACTCATCGCAAGCGCACTCGTAAAGACGAGCGGAATTGTCTTGCTATCGCTGTACATCAAGACCCTCTGATGGGCAAACGAAAGTATCACTGACTTGACGTACTATGTCATCAAATCAGAGTTGCCTCCTTTTAAAGGAGGCGCTGGCAGGACAGACTATTCCGTCGATGCGTCCGAGCGTGAGTTCCAAATCCATCCGGCGAGGAATCCGACAACGCCGCCGAAAATGGCTACAGATAGCATATTGACTTGTCCAGAATCGATGACGGCACCAAGGGTGCCGCCTAGCACGATGCCTATGATAGTGAGGGAGATGACCTTATTATTTTTTACCATTTTTTTCTCCTTAGGGAACGCAGCGATCTACCAAATGCGTCGATGACTACGGTACACGACCGCACTACAATTGTGCCATTAGACGCGGATTTATGAATCTGTAATTTGCCATAACAGCGAAATACCAATCGCTACAATGACCGTGGCCCCAAGGTGAGGTCTTCTGGGACAACAGGCTGCCTTCAGCCCAGATCCAGACCGGCAAAAGTCACTGGCTGTCCTTTCCTTGCTCGGGCTCATGTTCGACTCTTTTAACCACAACTTTGTTAGCAATTGAGCAACGTGCATCGCCGTTTTTCCGGTCATGCCGTGGCACCAACTTGAGCGTTTACAGCGAGTCCCGCCTTCTATCGGGTCGCCTGGCTCGACGAATTAATCGTCGCTGAACCAAGGCAGAGCGCGGCTGGGAACGACGACATCGGCATCGCTCGATTCCTGCACGTCGTCGAGTGGCCGGGCAGCACGTTGCCCCATCCGATATCGCTGATGGCGTCGCCAGGCCGACCCTGCTGAACGCCGTCAGCACCGTGTTGGTATGGCTTGGCTTGGACAGCCTGTATAAGTCGTTCGACATTGTCTCCATGTTGGGCGTTTTGATGCTGATGGGCACGATGGCCAATAACCCTGTGATGACTGTCGGGGGCAAAGCTCGAGCCGGGTAAAAAGCGTGTCCCTCTGCATTCCTTGCGAATTCGGCGACGAAGCGTGGGGTCTGATCGTCATGCAAACCACGACGCCTAAAATCAGTTCATCTCAGCGCGCGCTGGCCTGCGCAATCAGCGGGCATCGGCGACAGCGGAACAAGTTACAAAGTTACCATCGGCGCCTTTTTTCAAAATCATGGATGACGGCGAAACGCGCTGCTGCTAGCCTCTCAATATCCATATGGGGGTCACATTCAATGATAATAAAACCTCGTTGCGCGCACGCAGCTTCCTCGGCTCTTGCAGTACTGCTGTTGGTCCCATCCTTCGCCTGGGCGCAGTGGGAACATCGCTATCCCAAGGTCAACGACTACTCGCATCACATCTACCTGGAACAACATGAATTCCCGTTTCTGTCGTCGGGACCGGTCGATCCTGCGCCGGCGCCGGACGGCAAGTCGCTGGCGTTCGCGTCGCAGGGCTGGCTCTGGTTACTCGATCTCGAAAGTAACGTCGCGGTTCAGCTGACCAATGGCCCTGCCATTGACGGCAGGCCTCGCTGGTCGGCGGATGGCCAGCAACTCGCATTCGTCAGGGACAGCGGTACCGAGACAAGCATCGTCATTCATAACCTCGAAAAAGGCACCGAGCAGGTTGTGAATTCCCCGGCTATCGAGCTCGATCCTGAATTCTCCGCAGACGGAAACCTTCTTTACTACACGTCGGCCAGGAACGGTGTGCTGAGCATCTGGCGCCGCGACCTGGTGTCCGGTCACGACGAGCAGGTTACCGACCTCAAGCGCACCGAGCGCAATGCGCGCCGGCTGCCGGGCGGTGACGGTCTGCTCTATCTCAACCAGGCTTACCCCAGCCGCAACATTCACCTGCGTGACTTTGTCGCGGGCGCCGACACCGTCATTCGGCGGACCGGGCTGTCGCCTGCGATGAGTTTCGATGTCCACCCTGTCGACCGCTCCATCGTCCTGAACAGGCCGGTCGGCGACGAGTACCACGTCGTTGTTGCCGACATGAAAGACCCGGTCGCCGAGCGGCGCCTCACGCCGCCAGGCAGCTACGCGTTGATGCCGGCATTCGGCGCCGACGGAACTGATGTCTATTACGTCATCCCCGATGCAAACCAGCAGTTCAGGCTGATGCGAGTACCCACCGTTGGCGGGTCGCCCAAAGAGGTTGTTATCGATGATTGGCGCTACGCAGATAAAGCCGGCGAGCTGACGATCACGACAGCGGACGAAGACGGCGAGTCCGCTCCCGCCCGGATTTCGATCCGGCGTGCCGACGGGCATCCGATTGCAACCATGGATGGACCAACGTACCTCGATCCGCAGAACGGCTACCCGTACTTTTACAGTGCGGGGAAAGTCACCGTGCCTTTACCCAGTGGCCGCTACGATGTGCTGGTGGCGCGCGGTCCGTTGAGCATGCCGGTTTCGTCGAGCACCAGGGTTCGTGCCGGGAAATCCGGGTCGCTCAACCTGACCGTAACGCGTTTGTGGGATGCCAGGGCTGCCGGTTACGTGTCAGCCGACCAGCACGTGCATCTGAACGGGGACGGGGTTTATCGCATGACGCTGGCTGATTCGCTGCCGCTGCTGGCGGGCGAAGATCTCGACCAGCTGTTCCCGATGTCCTGGAACCGCCTCGACCGGTATGTCGACGAGCCGCTGCTCGGCGAACGCATCGCCTCTCCCGACGGCTACTCCGTGCACCAGTCGCAGGAAGTCCGGTCGAACTTTCACGGGCACATCGGCATGATCGGTTCGCGCGAAGCCTTCCACCCGTGGTTCTACGGTCCGAGGATGCCGCGCTTCGGCAGCCCCGATCGGTCCAATAGCGAGGCCATCGCGTTTGCCGAGGCGAATAACATTCTGCCTACCTATGTGCACCCGATATCGTCGCCGCAGGACCCGTTCGACGACCTCGCGGCCAATCCGATCCCGCTGGAACTCGTTGCGGACGCGGTTCTGAGCGAGAGCGTCGGCATCGAACTGGTATGCATGTGGACCAATCCGCTCGGCGTTGCCGAGGTCTGGTACCGCCTGTTGAATATTGGTCAACGTATCGTTGCAACGTCCGGAACGGACATGTTCACGGACTTTCAGCGCACGCCGGCTGCCGGCACTGCACGACTTTACGCCGAGGCTCCCGACGGCCGCAGCGACATCGACTCGATTCTCACGCAGGTACGCGCGGGGCGCAGTTTCCTGACGATGGGTCCGGTGCTGCTATTCAGCGTTGGCAACGATGCAAAGCCAGGCGACGTAACCAGCCCCGGCGAGCAATCGTGGGAGCTGACGTTAATCAGCACCGAGCCCGTCGATGTCGTCGAGATCGTTGTCAACGGCGAGGTCGTCGAACAGCTCGAAGGTATCGAAGCCGGAGAGAGGAAAGTCTACAAAGGCACCATCTCGCTACCGACTGGTGGCTGGATCGCGGCACGAGTCCACGGCGGCACCGCCGGGTGGCCCAGCATGGCCATCGACCAGTTTGCGCACAGCAGCCCGGTCTGGATCGGTTCGGCAGGCAGCATGGACCCGGAGGTCGCAGCCCGCGCCGCCGCGGAGCTGATCAGCGCTGTCGATTTCTCCGCGGCCAAGGCGCGTAAAGCCTACGGTGAGACGCCTGTGCCGCGGCTCGAGGCACGCTTCTCTGCCGCGCGGGAGAAACTCGAGGCTCTGCTGCAGCCCTGATTTGAAGGAACGGTGCCGGGCTGATCCCGGCCCGATTCCGGCCCGCCCTGTCGAGCGTCAAGAACAGGCGCCGGCGATAACCGAAACGTTATTAAGTTACCACCGGCACCTTCGTTTAAGTTACCGGCACCTTCGTTCTAGTCCGACGGCGCATCGCAGTTCGGACACGGATTTGCACCGATGATCGTAAGGACCGCACCCTCAATCACCCTGAATCCGTTTCTGATCGCTACCACTGGTGCAACAAGCGTCAGGTCGCCGTCGGGCGGTACGACGTCGGTCGTCCCCAATACGTCGATCAAAACGTTTGCCGCACAGCTCTTGGC
>JABDNG010000098.1 GCA_013001045.1 Woeseiaceae bacterium
GCGTATAGGCCTCAACGGCAGCGACCCAATCACCAGACGCAAAGAAGCGGTCCGCGTCATCGGCCGCAATCGCAGAGAACGGAAAGATAAAAAATATACTTATCAATAAGTTATATTTTTTTACTAGATTTAACATTAAATATATACCGCGATATCCTGTACCGGTCAGACCGCTATTTCCATGATGAGTTCGGGATCACAGCAGCGTATCAAGCACAAAATATGAGGCTCGCATGCGCTTATTTCAACGTTGCTTGCGGGAACGGGTTGAATACTCCCATGTCTGCAAGCACAATTCGCCGTCGTTCGATCAGACACCGGAGAGGTGGCAGAGTGGTTGAATGCACTGGTCTTGAAAACCAGCAAGGGTTAGTAGCCCTTCGTGGGTTCAAATCCCACCCTCTCCGCCAAATTTCCAAAAGCCCCGCTACCGGGATTCATTGCCAAGGAATGACGTTATGCCAACCCTGCTGATAACCGGCTGTAATCGCGGTATCGGTCTGCAACTCGCCACGCAGCTGAAAGAACGCGGCGACCACGTCATCGGCGTATGCCGAGAGAGCAGCGACGAACTTGACGAGTTGGCGATACCTGTTATTCGCGGCATTGACGTCGCCGACGCCAGGGGCATCGAGAAGCTTGTCAGCGAACTTGGCGATACGCCGATAGACGTCCT
This sequence comes from Woeseiaceae bacterium, assembly GCA_013001045.1. Lineage (GTDB taxonomy): Bacteria > Pseudomonadota > Gammaproteobacteria > Steroidobacterales > Woeseiaceae > UBA1847. The sequence goes on from JABDNG010000098.1 coordinate 677, forward strand.
GGTCAACAACGCTGGCATGCTCAAGGGCGATTCCTTCGGTGCGTTGAACTACGACGACATGCTGCTGCAATTCCGCGTGAATGCCCTGGGGCCGCTGCGTGTTACCGAAGCGCTTCGCGACAATCTGCACGAAGGCTCCAAAGTCGTCATCGTCACCAGTCGAGTGGGCTCGATAGCGGACAATAGCTCGGGCGGGCACTGGGGCTACCGAACATCGAAAACCGCGGTGAATATGATCGGCACCAATCTCATGCACGAACTAAGGCCGCGAGGAATTGCGGTCGCGCTGCTGCACCCGGGTCTGGTTGCTACGGAGATGACGGGTGGCCATGGTATTGCAACTTCAGCATCTGCAGCTGGTCTGATCGAACGCATAGACAACCTCAGTATGGAGAATTCGGGCAGCTTCTGGCATGCGGAAGGCTACGCACTACCCTGGTAGTCGGGGCTTGAAAAACAGCCGGATTGCGCAGATCTCTCGTTTTTTGATGCTAAGCTCGATACTTGAACTTTCTTGGGAGTTTCACGAATGCAAGACAATTTGAATGCAATGGCGCCGGTTTCCAGCCTGGCGGTCAGCGACCGTTCCGAGTTCATTTGGAAATGCTATGCCCACGTCGTCGGCGCTATTCTGGCCGTGGCTGCTATCGAAACCTATTTATTCCAGTCCGGGGTGGCCTGGGCGATCGCCGGTCCGATGATGCAAAGCCCCATGCTCGTACTGATGGCGTTCATAGCCCTGAGTTGGGGCGCGGGTCACCTGGCTCACAGGCTCGAGTCAAAACCAGCGCAATACGCGGCATTTGGCGCGTTTGTCGTCACCTGGTCCGTGATGTTCGTACCGATGCTGGCAATTGCCATGGTGAAATCGGCAGACTCCGGCTCAAATATTATCGAAAGTGCCGCATCCGTCACGATATTCGGTTGTGTCGCCCTGATTGCCACCGCCATGATTACACGCAAGGACTTCTCATTCCTGCGCGGCATCCTGGTGTGGGGCTTTTTCGTGGCGTTGGGACTCATCGGCGCGTCATTCCTGTTCGGCTGGAATCTCGGTACCTGGTTTTCGGTTGGCATGATTGGATTTGCCGGCGCTGCCGTGCTCTATGACACGTCGAATATCATGCACCACTACCCTCAGGACAAATATGTCGCCGGGTCGATGGCCTTGTTCGGCTCCATCGCGATGATGTTCTGGTACATTCTGCGGCTGTTTATCAGCCGCGACTGATCGACGTCATACCCGCCATATACGGCTGTAATGCGGACGGTATGCGAATGCTGCCGTCCTCATTCTGGTAGTTCTCCATAACGGCGATGAGCGCGCGGCCGGCCGCTACGCCCGAGCCATTCAGCGTATGAATCAGCTCGGGCTTGCCGGATTCCGGATTACGCCATCGAGCCTGCATTCGTCGCGCCTGGAAATCGTTGTAGTTGCTGCAGGACGATATCTCCCGGTATTTCTGCTGGCCGGGCAGCCAGACCTCGATGTCGTAGGTCTTGGTTGAACCGAATCCGATGTCGCCCGAACAGAGGGTGACAACCCGGTAAGGCAGCTCGAGTCGCTGCAGTATGACTTCGGCATGCCCCGTTAACTCTTCCAACGCCGCGGCCGATTTGCCGGGCTCAACAAACTGAACCAGCTCTACCTTCTCGAACTGGTGCTGGCGAATCATGCCGCGGGTGTCCTGTCCATAGGATCCCGCTTCCGATCGAAAACAGGGCGTGTGCGCAACGAATCGCGCGGGCAGTTGGTCCGCCTCCAGAATGGAATCACGCGCAAGGTTGGTCACCGGCACTTCGGCCGTCGGTATGAGGTAGAACGGCGGTTCCGTCTTTGTCTGAAACTGGTCTTCCTCGAACTTGGGAAGTTGGCCTGTGCCTATAAGCGCCTGCGCCTGCACGAGGTAAGGCACATAGGCTTCTTCGTAGCCGTGCTCGGTTGTGTGCGTATCCAGCATGAACTGAATCAGCGCGCGTTGCAGGCGCGCCAGCAGGCCCCGCATCACGACAAACCGTGCTCCCGAGATACGGCTGGCCGACTCGAAGTCCAGCAGACCAAGATGCTCGCCGAGATCGATGTGATCTTTCGCGGCAAAAGCGAGCGCCGTCGGTTCCCCCCAGCGCCGCATTTCGGCATTGTCGGACTCCGAGCTGCCCACCGGCACATCGTCGGATAACAGGTTCGGCAGGCCAAGCTCGATATCGTTCAGCGATGCCAGCACTTCCTGCAGCGCGGACTCGTTTCTCTCGAGCTTGTCGCCGAGCTCCTTGACCGCCGCCAGCAAGGGTTCGATATCCTCGCCCTGCGCTTTCGCTTTGCCTATGTTTTTGGCGCTGCTGTTGCGCTCGCTGCGCAAGGCCTCGGTCTCGACCTGCAGCACCTTGCGGCGCTCTTCGAGCGACAGGTAATTCTTCGTATCGAACTCGAATCCGCGTCTCGCCAGGTTATTGGCGACGTCAGTAGTGGATTGGCGCAGTAATTTGGGATCTAACATACAAAGTGTTGTTTACAGTTTGGTCTATGCGTGTGAATCGCGATTCTTGCGTTCGATTTCCTCGAGCTTTTCGCGAATCCTGATCTCGAGGCCGCGAGGCACGGGATGATAATACTTAACCGGGCTCATGTCGTCGGGAAAATACTTCTCGCCGCTGGCGACAGCGCCCTCTTCGTCGTGCGCGTAACGGTATTTTTCGCCATAGCCTAGGTCCTTCATGAGGCGCGTAGGCGCGTTCCTGAGATGCAGGGGAACGTCAAGAGAACCGTGTGTCCTGGCATCTTCCATGGCTGCCTTTGATGCCACGTAAACGGCGTTGCTCTTCGGCGCGCATGCGAGGTACACAACCGCCTGCGCCAACGCCAGCTCACCCTCGGGGCTGCCAAGGCGTTCGAGTACCTCCCAGGCATTGAGGGTTAGCTGCAGACTGCGCGGATCCGCATTGCCGATATCTTCAGAGGCCACCCGAATCATGCGGCGCGCGATGTACAAAGGATCGCAACCGCCATCCAGCATGCGCATGAGCCAATACAAGGCGGCGTCAGGGTCGGTGCCGCGAACCGACTTGTGCAATGCGGAAATCTGGTCATAGAAATACTCGCCCTGCTTGTCGAAGCGCCTGCGGCCGCCGGAGGCAACTTCAGCGACGATCTCGGCCGCAATCTCACGATCTTCCGCGAGATCCGCGGCGAGCTCCAGCAGGTTCAAAGACCGGCGTGCATCACCGTCGGCTGCCGCCGCAATCGCCTGAACTGACTCATCACTGATGGTGTATTGCCCGGCAAGTCCGCGAGTCTCATCGAGCAACGCGCGCCGCACTACCGCGATCAAATCGTCTTCTGTCAACGATTTCAACACGTATACGCGGGCACGCGACAGTAACGCGTTGTTCAATTCGAAGGACGGATTCTCAGTTGTGGCACCGATGAACGTCAGCGTGCCGTCCTCGACATAAGGAAGGAACGCGTCCTGCTGAGACTTGTTGAACCGATGTACCTCGTCGAGGAACAGGACCGTTCCGCGATTCCGCATTTGCCGGTGTTGTTCAGCTTCGGCAACGGCGTTACGAATGTCCTTTACGCCGGCCATGACGGCCGAAAGCGCAATGAAATATGAATCCGTCGTGCCCGCAATCAGTCGCGCCAGCGTCGTTTTTCCGGTGCCCGGAGGACCCCAGAACACCATGGAATGGGCACGGCCCTGCTCGATGGCGCGTAGCAAGGGCTTGCCGGGTTCCAGCAGGTGTCGTTGGCCGAAAAACTCGGCCAGCGTCGTCGGCCGCATTCGGTCGGCCAGAGGACGCTCATTGTCATGCTGAGAATTGGAAGTGAATAGGTCAGCCAATGCCGGTATTCCGTGCCGCGAACCAGTCTTCGACACGCAAACTCCATCCACCGAGGCCTGCCGCCGCAACTGCCAGACCGGTAATTATACCGGCCGTATTCGCACCAAAGTCAGCCAGGCTCGCCGAACGATAGCTGACCATAAACTGGCACAATTCGATCATCAAACCGAACAACAGGAGGCCGACCGCAATTCGCCAATACGCGTGTTTCCCGTGTTGCCCCGCAAACCAGATCGCCAGCACCAGAAACGTGATCGCGTGCAGCCACTTATCGAAATTGTCGAACCAGGACAAGACTCTGACCTTGTCATTCCAGAACCAGACGGAAGGAACAAGGGCAGCCGCGAGGACCACGAGCAACAGGACCAGGCTCGCAATGAGCCAGAGACGTTCGTGCCGCAGCGGTAACATCAGGGAACAGTTTCTCCAGCCACCAGGGGAATGCCGACCAGGTCGACATCATCGGGGACGATGAACTCGAAACTCTCGGCATCAATCGGTTCGTTCACGACCACGTCGTACAGCGCAACGACCGTCGTTTGTTCCAGGTTGTCGAAGAACACCATGCGACTGAGTTCATCGTTCAGAAACCCCAGTTCGACGCGATTAAAGCCACTGCTGTCGTCGATAGGGCGCATCCGGACCCAGGTAGTCTCATTCGCGACCCAGCTGCCTTCAAAACCGAATTGCTCGAGAGCATCCCCTGCTCCACCCAGCAATAATGCCGGCGTATTGCTGAGCGCCTTGGCCTGCGGTTTGACTGTCACCTGTGCGAGATCGACGTCGTAGCTCCAGATATTCAGTCCATCGGCAACCAGCCACTGTTCATAGGGGTCCGAATAGGCCCAGCGGAAACGGCCTGGGCGCTCGATGTCGAGCGTACCACCCGACACCTCGACGACTGCGCCTTCGGCATCGATCAGTGACTGTTCAAATCGGCCTTGCAAGGTAATGATGTCGGTCAGGAAACTGTTGACGAGTTTTTCGCCCGTCTCGTCAATAGCCGATTCAGCCTGGGCGTATTGCCCCAGGCTGACGAGCAACAAACAATAAATCAATCTTCTAATCACTTGCGTTTCCTTGCCATCGTATAGCCGTCATTCGGTTCATTCGTCTGCCGCCACATTTGGCACCAATATTTCGCGGCTTCCGTTGGGCTGCAGTGGACCCACCAAACCCGCCGCTTCCATGGACTCGACCATTCGCGCCGCGCGGTTGTAGCCGATCTTGAGACGCCGCTGTACGCCGGATATCGACGCCTTCCGGGTATCCATGACAACCTGTACGGCCTGGTCATACAGCGGATCCTGCTCCGCATCCGCACTGTCGGCCGGCATCTTGTCAATTCCGATCAGCCCTGGTGTTGGACCCGTTGGACCCTCCAGAATTTCATCTATATACCTGGGCGCGCCACTTTTTTTCAGCTGCCGGACAACCGCGTGCACTTCGTCGTCGCCCACGAAGGCACCGTGAACGCGTATGGGCAGAGAAGTGCCTGGCGGCAAGTAAAGCATGTCGCCATGACCCAGCAGGTTCTCCGCACCTTGTTGATCGAGAATGGTTCGCGAATCCACGCGAGCGGAGACCTGAAACGCGATCCGCGTCGGCACATTCGCCTTGATCAAGCCTGTGATGACATCGACTGACGGCCGCTGCGTCGCGAGAATCATGTGTATACCCGACGCCCGCGCCTTTTGCGCGAGGCGCGCGATCAGCTCCTCGACTTTCTTGCCGACGATCATCATCATGTCGGCGAGTTCATCAATGATGACGACGATGAACGGTAAAGGCGTCAACGTCGGATGTTCGATGGGCTTGTCCGGATCAAAGAGTTCCGGCGGTTTGAACGTAGGGTCTTTGATAGGATCGCCAGCCTCTATGGCGTCTGTGACCTTGCGGTTGTAGCCGCCGATGTTGCGCACGCCGAGCTCCGACATGAGCCGATAGCGCCGATCCATCTCGGCAACGCACCAGCGCAACGAATTTGACGCTTCCTTCATATCCGTTACGACCGGTGTCAATAAATGCGGGATGCCCTCGTACACCGAGAGCTCGAGCATCTTCGGGTCGATCATGATTAGCCGGACTTGCTCGGGCTGCGCCTTGTAAAGGATGCTGAGCACCATCGCGTTAATTGCGACCGATTTACCCGAGCCTGTCGTGCCTGCGATCAACAGGTGCGGCATGCGCGCGAGGTCGGCCACGACGGACTTGCCGCCGATGTCCTTGCCGAGCGCCAGCGTCAACGGTGCCGACATTTCATCGTAAGCTCGAGACTTCAATATCTCGCCGAGCGTCACCAGCTGCCGGTTTTCGTTGGGTATCTCGAGACCAACGAAGGACTTGCCCGGAATAACCTCGACGATACGCACACTGACGACGGACAACGAACGCGCAAGATCTTTAGACAGGTTTGCTATCTGGCTGACCTTGACGCCTGGCGCGGGATCTAACTCGAATCGCGTAATGACCGGGCCCGGCGATACCGAGCGCACTTCGACTTCGATATTGAAGTCCTTGAGTTTCAATTCGACCAGACGCGACATGGCCTCAAGCGAATCCTCGGAATAGCCCTGCTTCTGCTCCGGCGGATCATCGAGCAACGACAAGGGCGGTAGTTCACCGGCTTCGGTCGGCTCAAATAACGGCACCTGCCGTTCTTTTTCGGCCCGTGCACTGGGCTCGAGCGAAGGCATTACCGGTTCGATTCGAGGCTTGGACCGTTTCGCCGTTAGTATTTTCTGCACCTTGACTATGTCTTGCCGGGCAGCGGCCTGCCGCCGGCCCTCGGCACGGTCTCGCAACTCACCGACCTTGATCTTGGTTTTCTCGTACGCCGACAGCGACCACTGACCGATACGGTCCATCACGTCGATCCATGAGATGCCGAGGAACAAGGAGATTGCCGCGACCCAGAGACAGAACAACAAGGTGCTCGCACCAAGCAGCTTCATTACGTCGACGAGTAACTTACCGATGCTCGCGCCGATGATGCCGCCAGCCGAATTCGGAAAGCCCGCCGGCGCGAAATGCAACGAAGACAGCGCGCAACTTGTTACGAGCGTCGCCACAAACCCGGCGAAACGCAGACCGAAATCGAGCCCGGTCAGTTCGATCTGGGTCTTTTGCTCCCGATAGAGCATCCAGCCAAGATAGAAAATCATGACCGTAAACAGATAGGCCGGGCGGCCGAAGAAAGAGAACAAAAGGCCGGCGATCTGCGCACCGAACAGCCCAATGCCGTTATTCACCGTGGTGTCGGTCGTTGCCTGGCTCCAGCTCGGATCAGCGGGATCGTAGGTAAACAATGCATACCAGATGATCAGTGCCAGAGCGCCAAAGACGTACAACGCGCCTTCACGCAGTGCCCGATGAACCTGGGATGACAACCGCGTTTCCGGTTGTTTCGCTTTTGAGACTCTTGCCATTAAGAAACTATTTTCCCTACACTAGCCCAAGGACGCGCTGTTTCGCATATAGCTTGCCCGCATCATCGCCCTTGAAACTCGTCATTCGGACCGCATTTCCGGGCTCTGCGCGGGCAGATCAGTGCATCGTAAATTTACGGACAAATTATACATGAGTGACTTGAAACATTGCCGGGTTCTGATCCTGGGATCGGGGCCCGCCGGCTACGCTGCGGCGGTCTATGCAGCCCGGGCGAACCTTGATCCTGTGCTCATAACGGGTATCGAACAAGGCGGCCAACTGATGACCACGACCGACGTGGATAACTGGCCCGGCGATGTGCAGGGCCTGCAGGGTCCCGAGCTGATGGATCGTATGTTGCGGCACGCGCAGCGCTTCAATACCGAGATCGTTAACGATCATATTCACAAGGCCGACTTGTCGAAACGGCCGTTTCGCCTCGATGGCGATTACGGCAGTTACACCTGCGACGCATTGATCATATCAACCGGCGCGACGGCCATGTACCTCGGCCTGCCTTCCGAGGAGGCCTACAAGGGGCGCGGTGTTTCGGCCTGCGCGACCTGTGACGGCTTCTTCTACCGGGGTAAACCTGTCGCCGTGGTCGGTGGTGGCAATACGGCAGTCGAGGAAGCCCTTTACCTCAGCAACATTGCCTCCAAAGTGACCCTCGTGCACCGACGCGACGAGCTGCGCGCCGAGAAGATTCTGCAGGACCACCTGTTCGAGAAAGAGCGGAGCGGTAATGTCGAAATCCAATGGGACCATGTCGTCGACGAGGTGCTCGGCGACGATGCCGGCGTATCCGGGCTTCGTATTCGCAGCACCAAGGAAAAGACCCGGACGTCAGACCTCAGCGTGGACGGCGTGTTCATCGCCATCGGCCACAAGCCCAACACGTCATTGTTCGACGGACAGCTTGATATGAAGAATGGCTACATCATCGTGAAGTCAGGAATCACCGGAGACGCGACGGCCACCAGTATGCCCGGCGTATTCGCGGCGGGCGACGTTGCCGACCAGGTTTACAGGCAAGCCATCACCTCTGCGGGCGCCGGCTGCATGGCGGCCCTCGATGCAGAAAAATTCGTCGATGCGCTTGATAAGCGTGATGCCGCGGCGGGCGACGCCGCCGCGTAAGGTCGCGGTGCCCTCATGAAGGTCACCGTACACGACAGCATGGCTGACATTCAGGCCAGCGACTGGAATCGTCTCGCCGGCCCGGAATATCCGTTCCTGCGCCACGAATTCCTGGACCTTGCCGAACAGACACGCTGCGTCTCGCCGGAGCAGGGCTGGATACCACGCCACCTGACAATAGGCCGAAAAGGCAAACTCCGCGCGGCCATGCCTTTGTATGAGAAAAACCATTCCTGGGGTGAGTTCGTCTTTGACTGGGCGTGGGCACGTGCCTACGAACAGGCCGGCCTGAATTATTACCCGAAACTGGTATCCGCGGCGCCATTTACCCCAGCGCCGAGCCGCCGGCTGCTGCTCGCAGACCCCGATGACTTTGCAGCGGCAGATGCGCTGATCGCGGCAGCGATTTCGCTCGCGCGCGACACGGACTGTTCCTCATTTCATGTCCAGTTTCCTACACCGGAGGAAATAGCGTTGTTCGAATCCGCCGGTCTGCTAATTCGCAAAGATTGCCAGTTTCACTGGCAAAACCAAGGCTACAAGACTTTCGACGAATTCCTGGCGACCTTCACCGCCGCCAAACGAAAGAAGGCGAAGCGCGACAGACGTCGGGCTGAAGAGAACGGCATACGCTTTCGCCGCATGAGAGGCGACGAAATGGACGATGTGACATGGTCCATCGTGTATGCATTGATAAGCCGGACGTTTATGCGAAGAGGGTCTTTGCCTTATTTCAACGACGCGTTCTTCAAGTCGATCAGCCGGCAATTGCCCGGGAACATTCTCGTTATCCTGGCCGAAAAGGACGCAGACACGGTCGCTGCCGCGGTATTTTTTGAGAGTGAACGGGTTCTCTATGGGCGTTACTGGGGCAGCGACGGGCACTATGACGCCCTGCACTTCGAAACCTGCTACTACCAGGGCATTGATTATTGTATCGACACCGGCAAACAGGTCTTCGAACCCGGCACCCAGGGCGAACACAAGATCAGTCGTGGCTTCTCACCGCAGACTACCTGGTCCGCGCATTGGCTGGCGCATCCGGAATTTGCGGATGCGATCGGCAAGTACCTCAACGAGGAAGCACGCCACGTCGCGCGCTACATGGACGCCGTGGACGCTCGCAGCCCATACAAGACAAGGAAATGAGCAATAGCCGAGTAGTCTGGCTTGCCGCGGATGATCCAGTGGATGCCTTTCCGCCGGTCGCAGCAGCCCTTCGCGAACCTGATGGCTTACTCGCGGCCGGTGGCGACCTCAGCAAAGACCGACTGTTGTGCGCCTATCGCTCGGGAATTTTTCCCTGGTACGACGACGGGCAACCGGTCTTGTGGTGGTCACCGGATCCACGTTGTGTCTTCAAGCCGGGTGACTTTCACCTGTCGCGACGTTTACGTCGAGATCTGAGGCGATCGACCGCAGAACTCCGGTTCAACTCGTCGTTCCGGCGTGTCATAGACGCCTGTGCAGCACCGAGAGCGTCCGAACAAGGAACCTGGATCACACCGGACATGATCGCGGCCTACGAAGCACTACACGGCGATGGCTGGGCGCATTCGATTGAAATATGGCAGGACGGATCGCTGATCGGCGGCCTTTACGGCATTGCCATCGGGCAGGCATTTTTTGGCGAGTCCATGTTCAGCTCAGCTGCAAACGCTTCGAAGATGGCGCTATTGATGCTCTCCAGAATGATGGAGTCCGGTGACTTCGGCATCATTGACTGCCAGGTGCCCTCGAGCCATTTGCTCAGCCAGGGAGCGACGCTACTGCCGCGCCCGTCGTTCATCGAAATGCTTAAACCTCTGTGTGAGCCCGCCGTACGGTTTGAAAACTGGCCATCCGCCCCAATATCGGTACAAGCGTTGGTGTCGGGATAGCCGAGTTTGCATTGCAATACACACGGCATTTCTGCACAATTCGCCAGCCTTTTAGCACTAGAGAGAAACGAGACACTTGGCAAAGGAAGAAGCACTGCAGATGGAAGGCGTCGTTAACGAGACGCTGCCCAATACGACCTTCCGGGTAGAACTGGAGAATGGTCATATCGTGACTGCGCATATTTCAGGAAAAATGCGCAAGAACTACATTCGAATACTCACCGGCGACAAAGTCACGGTAGAGCTCACCCCCTATGACCTGAGCAAGGGTCGTATCGTCTACCGCGGACGTTAAAACGAACGACTCACTATCGCTCCGGCAGGTGCTCCAGTTCCTTCAGCACCGGCTCTGAATTCAGTTGCAAATTGTCATCCGGTCCAACCGTTATCTTGACGTGCCCGCCATCAGCGAGGGCGCCGAACAGCAGTTCCTCGGCCAGTGGTCGCTTGATTTGTTCCTGAATGACGCGCGCCATCGGCCGCGCACCCATCTTCGGGTCGTAACCCCGTTCGGCGATCCACTCTCGCGCCGCATCGTCTAGCTCCAACGTGACATCGTTGTTGCCGAGCTTGGCTTCCAGTTCAACGACGAGCTTGTCGACGACCCGTTTGATCGAATCTATATCGAGCGCCGCGAACTGGATGATCGTGTCCAGTCGATTTCGGAACTCTGGCGAGAATCGCTTCTTGATGATCGTCATTCCGTCGCTACTGTGGTCCTGCTGCGTAAATCCAATCGACGCGCGACTCATTTCCTCGGCGCCCGCATTGGTCGTCATAACAAGAATGACATTTCTAAAATCGGCTTTGCGGCCATTGTTGTCCGTCAATGTACCGTGATCCATGACCTGCAAGAGCAGGTTGAAGACTTCCGGGTGCGCCTTTTCGATTTCATCGAGCAAAACGACGGCGTGCGGGTTCTTGCTGACCGCCTCGGTCAGCAATCCGCCCTGGTCGAAACCAACGTACCCCGGCGGCGCGCCGATCAGGCGAGACACGGTGTGACGCTCCATGTATTCAGACATATCGAAACGAATGAGCTCCACGCCCATCAACAGCGCCAACTGCCGGGTTACCTCGGTCTTGCCGACGCCGGTCGGTCCGGAAAACAGGAACGCCCCGATGGGTTTCTCCTCCTCCCGCAGACCGGAACGCGACATCTTGATGGCACTGCTGAGGGCCTCGATGGCGCGGTCCTGGCCAAATATCGTGAGCTTGAGATCCCGCTCCAGGGTGCGCAGCGCATCCCGGTCAGACGCCGAGACACTCTTTGCAGGAATTCGCGCCATCTTGGCCACAATGTTCTCGATCATCTCGACGGTGACGACCTCGCCGCGCTCTGCAACTGGCTGTAACCGCAGATTGGCGCCGGCCTCGTCCATTACGTCGATGGCCTTGTCGGGAAGATGACGATCGTTGATGTGGCGCGCCGATAATTCCACAGCCGATTCGAGCGCGGCGGCTTCATACCGTATGCCGTGGTGTTCCTCGAAGCGGGACTTGAGACCGTTAAGGATGGCAACGGTTTCCTCGATGCTCGGCTCAGGCACATCGATCTTCTGGAAACGTCGCGCCAACGCGTGGTCTTTCTCAAAGATTCCGCGATACTCCGAATAGGTCGTTGAACCGATGCATCGGATCTCGCCGTTGGCGAGCACGGGCTTGATCAGGTTGCTGGCATCCATGACACCACCGGACGCCGCGCCCGCGCCGATAACCGTGTGGATTTCATCGATGAATAAGATCGCGCCGGGGTCCTCACTGATTTCGGCGATCACGCCCTTCAATCGCTTTTCGAAATCTCCGCGGTACTTGGTGCCCGCAATCAGGGTGCCCATATCCAGCGCATAGATCGTGCTGTCACGCAGTACTTCAGGCACCCGTTCTTCGGTGATCATGCGCGCCAGTCCTTCCGCCAACGCAGTCTTGCCCACGCCGGCCTCGCCGACGTAAAGCGGGTTGTTCTTGCGCCGCCGGCACAGAATCTGCACGGTGCGCTCGATCTCGAGTTCGCGGCCGATAAGCGGGTCGATCTTGCCCTGCATGGCGAGTTCATTCAGGTTCGTCGCGTACTGATCCAGCGGCGACTGCTCAACTTCCGCATCCGAGTCGACTGGCGTCTCGGACTCCTCATCAGCACCGTCACCCGGCACCTGCGGCAAGCCATGCGAGATAAAATTGACGACGTCCAGGCGCGTGATGTCCTGCAGATTCAGAAAATAGACAGCCTGCGATTGCTTCTCGCTGAAGATCGCAACAAGCACATTGCTGCCCGTGACCTCTTTCTTGCCACTGGACTGCACGTGAAAAACGGCGCGCTGCAGCACGCGCTGAAATCCCAGCGTCGGCTGAACATCGGTATCGTCATCGTCCGCCAGGAGTGGCGTCTGTTCATCGACACATTCGGCCAACTGGCGTCGCAACTCCGTAATATTGCCGTCACACGCCTTCAAAATCTCGTGCACCTTCGGGATATCGAGCAAGGACAGCAACAGGTGTTCGACCGTCATGAACTCGTGACGACGATCCCGGGCACGTTGAAATGCCTCATTCAAACAAAATTCGAGCTCACTGCTCAGCATATTGCTGCCTCATTGCCGGTTCAGGTCTCTTCCATGGTGCAGAGTAACGGATGTTGATGCTGCCTGGCGATTCCCATTACCTGCGCCACTTTGGTCTCCGCGATTTCATAATTGAAGACGCCGCATACGCCTTTGCCCTTTGTATGTACCTCTAACATGACCTGCGTCGCCCGCGTCCGTTCCATGTTGAAGATGGTCTCCAGTATATCCACAACGAACTCCATCGGCGTGAAGTCGTCATTGAGCAGGACAACCTGATACAGCGACGGTTGTTTTAGCTTGGGGCGCGCCTCTTCAACCGCGAGATCATGGCTGTCATATTGCTCATTGTCATTCTGATTTTCGCTCATCGCCTGTACAGCACGTCCGCTTGCCAGTTGAATGCCCGATTTGCGGCCAGATACGAGAAATTCAATATGCCAGCCCCAAGCGCGTTATTATATGGGCCCGGAAGCGGTAGCCGAAGCGGCGGGGAGCAATCAGCAACGCTCATCGGCGGCCGAGCGGCTCGATTTCGGGCTTCAGTCAACATTAAAAAATGCAGGTATATCATTGCAAAATATAGTATTTTTCGCCTTTCTCGACTTGTCGATGGCCCGCAGCAACCCGTATCATTGGGCCGCTGCGTTAGTAACTAGTTCAAGGTACGGAAGTTAACCAGGCGAAACATGACCACTAAAGCCACTTGGTCCGATCTTTCCAGCATCGACAGCAGCAACGCGTTGTCGGCCATCAACCGATTGCTACCCCCCTGGGTCGCCCTGTTGCTGGTCGTCGCCATCGCCTGGCAGATCGCAAAAATCATCTGGATGCTGGTGCCTGGACCCGCCGCCGGCGATAACGTCCCGGTGACGGCGTCCCTTCCAACCGCCAGCATTCAGGCAAGCACGGCGAATGACGTGCAGGCCATCGTAAATGCGCATATGTTTGGCCTTGCTGACGTGGAGCCGGTGGATACGACACCTGTCCAAACCGCAGATGAAAATCTCAGTGACACGCGGCTGACAAACCTCTCGCTGAAAGGCACTGTTGCCTCAGACATCGCCGAGTTTTCCGTTGCGATCATCGCCGACGGGAATAACGAGGAAAAAGTCTACGCGATCGGCGATCCCATCGGTTCCAGCGCGAAACTGCATGCCGTGTATTCGGATCGCGTGGTTCTGAATGAGAACGGCGTGCTGACAAACCTCAAGCTGCCAAAGGAATTTTCGGCCGGCCAGGCCACGCCAACGCGGCGTACGACCCGGAGTATTCGCGAGACAGCCAACGATGCACGGAGCATTCAAGCGGTTGTTTCGCAAAACCTGACGAAGCTTTCCGACGTAATCCGGCCGACCCCCTATTTTGTGAATGGACAACAGAGCGGTTACCGCGTATATCCCGGACGTGACCGGCAGCAATTTTCCGCTTTGGGACTCAGGCCGGGCGACCTAATCAAGGATATCGATGGGCAGTCGTTGACCGACCCGACCCAGGCAATGCAGATTTTTCAAGCACTCGGCACTTCAGAACAAGTGACCGTTACTGTAGAACGCAATGGACAGCCCCAAACCATTGTTCTGAAAACCAGTCAACTCGATCTGGGTGGCGAGCAAACCAAATGAATGCAACAAGAAGTTTTCTCAAGCGCAGATCCTTCCATCTGCTCGTCGCGGTCCTCGTGCTGTCCGCGGCGTCGACCGCTTGGTCACAACAAACCGATGTCACCCTGAACTGGAAGGATGCCGACATCCGCAAGGTCGTGGAGGCTGTCAGCGAAGTCACGGGAAAGAACTTCATCCTCGACCCACGCGTTACCGGCAAGGTAACCCTGTTGTCGGCAACGCCGATGTCTCCGGACGCCTTCTACGAGGCGTTTCTGTCGATACTGCAGGTTCACGGCTACGTAGCGATCAAGAGCGGCGACCTGATCAAGATTCTGCCGGATGCCACTGCGCGTCAGTTCGCGGGACCCATTGGCACGGGCGCCGCCGAGGGGCCCGACGATCTGGCAACACAGGTCATACAAGTCCGCAACGTTGGCGCAACGCAGCTCGTTCCGATACTGCGCCCCCTTATCCCGCAGTATGGTCACATGGTTGCCCATGCCGGCTCCAACATGCTGATCATTTCGGACCGCGCAGCCAATGTTGCCCGCATGGTCAGCATCATTCGCCGCATCGACCAGGCGAGCGATGAGGACATTGAGGTCGTACCGCTGGAACACGCTTCTGCGTCCGAGATCGTTCGCATCATGACCGCGCTCTCACAGACGCCCCGTGCTGATGGCGCGCCTGCCACTACAGCGCTCGTCGCCGATGCGCGAACCAACAGCGTGCTTATCGGTGGGGACAAATCGGATCGGCTTCGGCTACGAACCTTGATCGCGCACCTCGACACACCGCTCGAAGACGGTGGCGACACCAAGGTTCGTTATCTGCGCTACGCCGACGCTGAGGATCTCGCCGCCAAACTTCAGCAACATTTCACGGCGCAACTTTCCGGCGCCGCCCAGGCGGCAGCGGCATCATCTTCCGTCAACGTCAGCATCTGGGCAGACACGCAGACCAACGCCCTCGTCGTCAATGCGCCACCGAAAATGATGCGTTCCCTAATGCAGATTGTCGACAAGCTGGATATTCGCCGCGCGCAGGTACTCGTCGAAGCCATCATCGTCGAAGTCATTGCCGATAAGACGTCCGAGCTTGGCGTAACGTGGGCCGTAGAGGGCGATGGCTCCAACACGCCGCTCGCGCTCACCAACTTTCCTGACCTTGGCGCCGGCGTGGTGCAGCTTGGCAGTGCCGTCGGCTCGGGTGGCGTCGTCGATCCAAGTGGCCTGCTTGGCGACGGCATTACTATCGGTGTCGGCCGGCTCAGCGACACGGGGGTCAGCTTTGCCGCGATTCTCAAGGCGCTGCAGGGAGACGCGGACACCAACATCATATCCACCCCATCAATTGTTACGACCGACAACGAAGAAGCCAGCCTGAACGTCGGCCAGGAAGTGCCGTTCGTAACCGGTTCTTTCTCAAACACCGGCGGCACTACCACCGGCACCGTCAACCCGTTTCAGACGATCAACCGCGAGCAGGTCGGCGTCAAACTGACCATTACGCCGCAAATCAACGACGGCGATTCGATGCTGCTCAAGATTTCCCAGGAAATCTCCAACATTGCGCAATCCGCGGCGGGTGCTGTGGACCTCATCACCAACGAACGCATTATCGAAACGACGGTCATCGTCGACGATGGTCAGATTCTCGTGCTGGGCGGCCTCCTCGAAGATGTGCTGCGTGAGAGCGATCAGCGCGTCCCCATACTTGGCCGGATTCCCGGGCTCGGCGCTCTGTTTCGCAGCCGCAAGACGGACAAAGTGAAGACCAACCTGTTGGTGTTCATCCGACCGAAAATTCTGCGCGATTCGGCGGCCGTTTCGAACGAAACGAATACGAAATACAACTACATTCGCGATATTCTGAAGCAGAGTGAGGGAAGTGGAGTCCAACTGATGCCGGGCGAAGAACACTTCTCATTGCCTCCTTTCGAGGAAGCCGATAGATCCAGAAACAGTGCCGAAGAAGCGGGCCAGTAAACTCGATGGAAGCAGACAGCGACATCGTTCTCGAGACACCGCCTGAAGAGGCGGCTGAGCCAACTGAGTCGGCCGCCCGCAACCTGCCCTATTCGTTCGCGAAACGGCACGGCATATTGATCAGCAGTATCGATGGCCAGCAAGCCGATGCTGTTTATCGCAGCGGCGTGTCCCCCTTGAGCCTCGCCGAAGCCCGCCGTTTTGCAGGCATTCCGCTCAGGCTGTCCCGCGTGTCGGCCGACGTATTCGATACGATGCTGCAGGAATTCTACGAGCAGGATCGCACCAAAGCCTCGCAAATGGTCGACGGACTCGATGAGGAATTCGACCTGACCCAGGTTGCTCAGGAACTTCAGGGACCGTCCGATTTGCTCGAGAGCGATGACGACGCACCAATCATACGATTCATCAACGCCGTCCTGACAGAGGCCATCAAGGAAAACGCGTCGGACGTACATATAGAGCCGTATGAAAACCGCCTCGGCGTGCGATTCCGCATCGACGGGGTACTTCGGGAAGTGCTGCAGACCCGCCGCGCGCTGGCGCCACTGGTCGTATCCCGTATCAAGGTCATGTCCAAACTCGACATCGCGGAAAAACGGCTGCCCCAGGACGGGCGCATATCGCTGCGCATTGCCGGCCGCGCGGTTGACGTTCGCGTATCGACCATGCCGTCGGGGCATGGCGAGCGTGTGGTATTGAGGCTGCTGGACAAACAGGCGGGTCGACTGGAATTGACGTCGCTCGGCATGGACCAGGATACGCAGAAAACAATGGATCGCCTGATCCACAAACCGCACGGCATCATCCTGGTTACCGGCCCGACCGGATCCGGTAAGACGACGACGCTTTACGCAGCACTCGAACGCATCAACGACGATACGCGCAACATCATGACGGTCGAAGACCCGATCGAGTATTTTATCGATGGCATCGGCCAGTCGCAGGTCAATACAAAAGTCCAGATGACATTCGCCCGCGGCCTTCGCGCCATTCTGCGGCAGGATCCCGATGTCGTGATGGTGGGCGAGATTCGTGATCTGGAAACCGCCGAAATTGCCGTACAGGCCAGCCTGACTGGCCACCTCGTGCTCTCAACGCTGCATACGAATACAGCGGCCGGCGCCGTTACGCGCTTGCGCGACATGGGTGTCGAGCCGTTTCTGTTGTCATCAAGCTTGCTGGGTGTCCTGGCGCAACGTCTCGTGCGTGTTCTGGATACCGACTCCAGGATCCCTTACACGGCCCGCGAATACGAGTGCAGGTTGCTCGACGTCGATCCATCCAATCCGCCCACCTTGTATCACCCGGGCGAAGGCGCAAACGGTGGGTTTTCAGGCCGTACCGGGATATACGAACTCATCACCGTCGATGATGAAATGCGCGAAATGATTCACGGCGGTGTCAGCGAACAGGAACTGGATCGACATGCACGCAAAACCAGCCCGAGCATTCGGGCCGACGGGCGACGTCAGGTGCTGAACGGCACGACGACGCTGGAAGAAGTTCTACGCGTCACACGCGAAGACTGACGCAGCGCATTGTCTGTCGCGGTAAACAGGGAATCGCCAGATGGGCGCGTTTGAATACGTAGCAATGGACAAGTCGGGCAAGCAGGCGAAAGGCCTGCTTGAAGGC
>JABDNG010000057.1 GCA_013001045.1 Woeseiaceae bacterium
GGGACAACGGCACTCGAACGTATTGCCAGAGCCAATGGTAACAAGGGTGTCATTATTGTCCTTGGCAGTGGCGACCCGGATCTCGAGGAACGCATGCTCGCAATCGCGCGCCAGACGCAGAACCTTATTTTTCTGAACGGCTATTCCGAAGTCCTCGCCGCCCCGCTCTACCGCGGCGGTGATCTCTTCCTGATGCCCTCCAGTTTCGAGCCTTGTGGTATCAGCCAGATGCTTGCCATGCGTGGCGCCCAGCCGTGTGTCGTGCATGGCGTTGGCGGTCTCAAGGACACGGTGCAAGACGGCACTACGGGATTTGTCTTCTATGGCGACAGCCCGGAGGAGCAGGCGGGCGAATTCGTCGATGCGACACTGCGGGCGCTCGATGTCCGAAGCCGTAATCCTGTCGGCTGGCAGACGATTTGCCGCGCCGCGGCGGCCTGCCGATTCGACTGGGCTTCGTCGGCCAAATCGACAATTCAAACTTTGTATGGCGGCGCTACTGATGAGCACTAAAGTAATCCGGAGCACAGAATACGATGCACTGATCGCCGGGAGTCATAACAACCCGTTCGCGGTGCTGGGCCCACACGCGTCTAGCCAGGGCCGCGTCGTCCGCACGCTGCAACCCCATGCCACAGCCGTAGAGCTCGTCGAAACGTCGGGCAAGAGAATTGCGGGCATGAAAAAAATTCATGCTGGTGGGCTATTCGAGGGACCACTGCCGCCGCGAAAACGGCGCTATGCGCTGCGCATAACGGACAAGTCGGGACACTCGTATATCGCCGAAGACCCGTATCGGTTTCCGTCGAGCCTGGGTGAGATGGACCTTTACCTCCTGGGTGAAGGATCGGACCGCTACATCTACCGCAAGCTCGGCGCCCATCTCTGCCAGCTCAAAGGCATCGCAGGCACGCGTTTCGCCGTCTGGGCACCCAATGCGTCACGCGTCAGCGTACTCGGCGATTTTAATGGCTGGGACGGACGGCACCATGTCATGCGGCTGCATCCGGGCAACGGCATCTGGGAAATATTCATACCGGCTGTCGGTAATGGCGCGCTGTACAAGTACGAGATTCAGGACAGTAACGGCAAACTGCTGCCACTGAAGGCCGATCCTTATGGAAGCCATCACGAACCGCCGCCTGGCAACTCGTCGATCGTTTTCGACAGCAGTTACGACTGGCAGGATGACGACTGGATGGCCGAACGTAGCGTTGAGCCGAACCTCGCCAAGCCCGTCAGCATTTACGAAGTGCACCTCGGTTCCTGGCGCCGCAAGGACGACGGCAGTTACCTCTCGTACCGGGATTTTGCCGACGAACTCGTGGGCTACGTCTTCGACCTTGGCTTCACGCATATCGAGTTGATGCCGGTATCCGAGCATCCGTTCGACGGTTCATGGGGCTACCAACCCGTTGGCATGTACGCCCCCACACAGCGTTTCGGATCGCCCGATGATTTCCGCTATTTTATTGATCGCTGCCATGCGAACGGTATCGGCGTCATCATGGACTGGGTGCCGGCGCATTTTCCGAATGACGACCACGGCTTGCGTCGTTTCGATGGCTCCGCACTGTTCGAACACGAGGATCCGCGCAAAGGGGCGCACGCGGACTGGGGCACCTTGATCTTCAATTACGGCCGTCGCGAGGTCATTAATTACCTGATCGGCAGCGCGCTTTACTGGATCGACGAATATCACATCGACGGCCTGCGTGTCGATGCCGTTGCGTCGATGTTGTATCTCGACTACTCCCGTGAAGACGGTGAATGGTTGCCGAACGAATTCGGTGGCAATGAAAACCTCGAAGCGGTCGCTTTTCTGCGCCGTTTGAATACCGAAATTCACGCGCATGGTGCAACGTCGTTCGCCGAGGAATCGACCGCCTGGCCTGGCGTGTCAAAGCCGGTGCATGCGGGTGGCCTGGGTTTCACCTACAAATGGAACATGGGCTGGATGAATGACACCTTGTCCTACATGTCGGAGGATCCGGTTCATCGCAAGTACCATCATGACAAAATGACCTTCGGTCTCGTGTATGCCTTCAATGAAAACTT
Source organism: Woeseiaceae bacterium (assembly GCA_013001045.1). Taxonomy (GTDB): domain Bacteria; phylum Pseudomonadota; class Gammaproteobacteria; order Steroidobacterales; family Woeseiaceae; genus UBA1847. The sequence goes on from JABDNG010000057.1 coordinate 2,059, forward strand.
CATCCTGCCGTTGTCACATGACGAAGTCGTGCACGGTAAGAGCTCGATACTCGGGCGCATGCCGGGTGACGACTGGCAGAAGTTCGCCAACCTGCGTGCCTACTACACGACAATGTTCGCCCACCCCGGCAAGAAACTGTTGTTCATGGGCGACGAGATTGCACAGCATGACGAATGGAACCATGACCGGTCGCTTGACTGGCATTTGTTGGAGTTTGCGCCACACCAGGGCGTGCAAAATCTGGTACGCGACCTGAACCACTATTACCGAGATACGCGGGCGCTGCACGAGATTGATTTCAGCGGTGACGGATTCGAGTGGATCCAGTGGGATGACCGCGATAGCAGCGTGCTGAGCTGGCTGCGTCGCGACTCGACGGGTGGCCTTGTTATCTGCGTCGCAAATATGACGCCGATAGTGAGAAACGATTATCAAATCGGTGTACCTTCTGCAGGCCGGTACCGCGTCGTGCTGAACAGTGATGACACGAAATACGGTGGCAACGGTACAGGGGCTGATGCTTATGAAGCCAGCACGGAAGGCCATCATGGCCGACCGCACTCGCTGCGATTGCAACTGCCTGCGCTTGCTGCTCTTATAATCGAACCGGCGCCTGACGGAGACTGACGCATGGCCGCAACACCTGACGACACCACCGGAATCGGCGATATTGAGCTGCTGCAGGCGCCCGACCTGCCGATGACCGCAGACGCGATCCTCAAGGATTTCACGCATTATTTCGGTCGCCTGCTGGGACGGCGCACGATCCGCATCAATTCCCCGTTCCTTTACCAGGCGCTCGTGTTCGCCGCACGCGACCGGCTCATGGAGCGCTGGGCCGAGACGCGCAAGGCGACTGAAAGCGCTGGCAAGTGCCGCGTCGCCTATATGTCACTCGAGTTCCTGATGGGTCGCCTCTTGTCCAATGCGTTACTCAATCTCGGTATCGAAGGCGAGACGGCCGAGGCACTTTCCCGCCTCGGCATCGAACTCGAGGACGTGTACGAACGCGAGCATGACGCTGGCCTCGGCAACGGCGGTCTCGGTCGTCTCGCCGCGTGCTTCCTCGACAGTTGTGCAACGCTTGCACTGCCGGTCATCGGCTATGGCATACGCTACCAGTACGGCATGTTCCATCAGCGCATCGAGAACGGTTACCAGGTTGAAGAGGCGGACGCCTGGCTGCGTGAAGGATTCCCATGGGAAATCGAACGTATCGAGTACGCACAGACCGTACGTTTCGGTGGTCGCAGCGTCGTTTACACGGACCCGACCGGACACACGCGACACGAGTGGGTCGATACGCAGGACGTGCTGGCAATACCGTTTGATATTCCCATTCCCGGTTACCAGAACGGCATTGTAAACACGCTGCGGCTGTGGTCCGCGTCCGCCACAGATGAGTTCGACCTCACCGAGTTCAATGCCGGCAGTTACGCAGACGCGGTCGCCTCACAGAACGAGGCCGAGAACATCACGATGGTGCTGTACCCGAACGCCGAGACCGAAAACGGCCAGGAGCTGCGTCTGCGGCAACAATATTTTCTCGCCTCGGCCAGCTTGCAGGATCAATTACGCAACCGGATAAAAAACTACGGTCCGGACCTCAGCGAATTCGCTGAGAAACACTGTATTCAATTGAATGATACGCACCCGGCCATTGCTGTCGCCGAACTCATGCGCCTGCTCATGGACGTGCATCTTATGGAGTGGGACAAGGCCTGGGAGATAACGCGAAAAACCATGGCCTATACAAACCACACCTTGCTGCCGGAAGCACTCGAGATGTGGCCGGTCTCGATGTTCCGCCGACTGCTGCCGCGAATTCTCGACATCATCTATGAAATCAATGCCCGCTTCATCGTCGAAGTCAGTCAGCGCTGGCCCGGTGACAACGACCGCATCGCTCGCATGTCACTGATTAAGGAAGGCCCGGAACCGATGGTTCGGATGGCTTACATGGCGATAGTCGGGAGCTTCTCGGTAAACGGAGTGGCGGAGCTGCATTCGAAATTGCTGCGTGAAGGGCTGTTCCGCGACTTTGCCGAAATGTGGCCGCAAAAATTCAACAACAAGACCAACGGTGTGACGCAACGGCGCTGGCTCGCCGCCTGCAACAAGGGGCTCGCCAAACTGATTACCGAGAAAATCGGGAACGCCTGGATCACGGATTTATCCGAACTCGAGAAGCTGCGGAAATTCGCCGACGACACAGATTTCCACAAAGCCTGGCGTTCAGTGAAGCTTGCCAACAAGGTCAAGCTTGCACGTGCGGTGCAGAGAAAGACGGGGCTGATTCTCGATCCCGGTCTGTTGCTTGACGTGCAGGTCAAGCGAATCCACGAATACAAGCGGCAGTTCCTGAACCTGTTGCATGCCGTCTATCTCTATGACCGCATTCGCTGCGGCGTTGATGTCGTACCGCGCACGATCCTCATCGGCGGCAAGGCGGCACCTGGCTACGTCATGGCGAAGAATGTCATCAAGTGCATCAACAATGTCGCTCGCGTAATCAATACCGATCCGGCGATGGATGGCAAGCTGCAGCTCATCTTTTACCCGGACTACAACGTCTCCGCGATGGAAGTCATCTGCCCAGCCGCCGAATTGTCGGCGCAAATTTCGACGGCGGGCAAGGAAGCGTCGGGCACCGGCAATATGAAGTTCATGATGAACGGTGCCGTTACAATCGGTACCCTTGACGGCGCGAATGTAGAAATTCGCGAGGCCGTCGGCCAGGAGAATTTCTTCCTGTTCGGTCTGACCGTCGACGACATAGCCGAGCTGCGTGGACAGTACGATCCGCGCGCGATCATCGATGCCGACAAGGACTTTAGCCGTGTCGTGCGGCTGTTGGAAAGTGGCCACTTCAATCGATTCGAAGCGGATGTATTCGGTCCGCTGATCCAGTCCATCCGAGAGCCTTCCGATCCGTGGATGACCGCCGCGGACTTCCGCAGTTTTGTCGATACGCAAAACGCAGCCGCCGAGGCCTATTGTGATGTCGAGCACTGGACGCGAATGAGCATATTGAACACGGCGGCATCGGGCCGCTTCTCGACTGATCGCACGATGCGCGACTATAACGACGACATCTGGCGGCTCGAGCCGATCTCTCTGCCCACGAAGTGATGCAAGCCGGCGATCCGAAGCGGCTTGGTTCGACACCCGACGAGTCGGGTACGAATTTTGCCGTGTATTCCGCCATTGCCGAGGGTGTCGAGCTCTGCCTGTTCGACGCGGACGGGCGGCAAACGCAGATCATCGACTTCGCCGAACAAAGCGATGGCGTATGGCACGGTTACCTGCCCGGCTGCTCTGCCGGCCAGCAGTATGGCTACCGGGTTCACGGGCCATTCGATCCGGCAAATGGTTTGCGCTGCAATCCGGCGAAACTCCTTTTGGATCCCTACGCCCGGGAAATCGTTGGCGGATTTACCTGGCAGCCGGCCGTGTTCGACTATATCGAGGACGGCGACGAGTACGACATCAACAGCGATGACAGTGCGCCTTTTGTACCGAGAAGCGTCGTCCGATCACCGTTCGATGAGCCGCTCCCCGATTGCCGCGTCGTTCCATGGGGCGAGACGGTTTTCTACGAGTGCAATGTGCGCGGCTACACAATGCGGCATCCGGCCCTTGACGAGGCGGAACGCGGCACCTTCGACGGCTTGCGCCAAAAAGATGTGCTTGGCCATCTGAAATCACTGGGCGTCACTGCCATCGAACTGATGCCCGTGCAGACGTTTATCGACGAACAGCACCTGGCTGAAGGTGGCTTAAGAAACTTCTGGGGCTACAACACGGTCGGTTTTTTTGCGCCGATGCAGCGCTACGCGCGCGGCGACGCAGTCACGGAGTTCCGCGAGATGGTGCGCGCACTGCACGATGCCGGGCTCGAAGTCATCATGGACGTCGTTTACAACCACACGGGCGAAGCCGGGCATCTCGGGCCGACACTGTGCTTCCGAGGACTCGATAACCTCACCTATTACCGCACGGAGCCGACCGACCATGGCGTCTATATTAATGACACGGGCTGCGGCAACACCATCAACGTCGACCACATTCGCGTTCGCCAGCTCATCCTCGACAGCCTGGACTACTGGCGCACCGACATTGCTGTTGACGGCTTTCGATTCGACCTTGCGACGATCCTGGGCAGGCGCAACGACGGCTTCTCGCCAACGCACCCCTTACTCACCGAGATCAGCAACCTGCCGAGCCTGCGCGACGCCAAGCTTATAGCCGAGCCGTGGGATCCGGGCCCCGGCGGTTATCAACTGGGCAACTTTCCGCCGCGTTGGGCCGAGTGGAACGATCGCTATCGGGACACTGTGCGGCAATTCTGGCGAGGCGACGACGGCAAGAGCGGAGAATTGGCAAGGCGACTACACGGCTCGGCCGACCTTTACGAAACTGGACAGCGACCGCCTACGTCCAGCGTGAATTTCATTACGACTCACGATGGATTCACGTTATACGATACGGTCAGCTATGAGCACCGCCACAACCAGGCCAATGGCGAAGACAATCGCGACGGCCACGCGCACAATTACAGCGATAATAATGGTGTCGAAGGCGAAACTGACGACACGACGATCAACAGGCTGCGGCGACAGCAAAGACTGAACATGATAGCAACCTTGTGCTTTTCGCAGGGTACCCCACTGCTGCTCGCAGGCGATGAGTTCGGTCACACGCAGAAAGGCAACAACAATGCGTATGCCCAGGATAATGAGACGGGCTGGTTGGACTGGTCGAGGCTTGACGAGGACCCTGGATTTCCGGAACTAGTGCGGGAACTCATTTTGCTACGTCGCGAGAATCACCTGCTGCGGCTCGACGACTACGTCCACGGCACGCTGCAGAAGGCCGGCAGCACCATCGATATACGTTGGATTAACAGGGAGGGGGAAACCAAGCGAAGCGACGAGTGGGCCGTGAGCCATGCCTTCTCTGTCGTCATCGAGGAAAAGCGCGCGGCAGATCCCGCCAGCCGGGTTGCTGTGCTGATCAACCGGCACCGCGATCAAACGGTGTTGTATTTGCCGTTATCGGCATC
>JABDNG010000116.1 GCA_013001045.1 Woeseiaceae bacterium
GAAAAGTATCAATCATCAATTACATACCCTTGGATACAGAACACCTGGTCGAAGTCGCTAGCTTACATAACGCTGGACACGATTGACGGTCAATTTCGTGACGCAGACGAACGAAGTTCACGATGAACACTGGCAAATTGTAACAACGCGAATCGATACCGTACGCAAAACCTGATCGGTATGACAGATTGCGCCGTGCCTGATGGGAGTTGGGCCATGCTAAAAGCCAGCTACAAAGCGCTTTTGTTTGTCGGGATGGTGTTATCGGCGGAAGTCTTGGCTGATGACACGATGTTTCGCTATGCGTCCCGTTGGCAGCTCCCTCAGGTGGCCGAACCAACCAGCTACTCCACTGACGCCTTGCAACCCACCGCACGGTTCGATTTTCAGGCCCTGGATATTTTCTCGCGCGTAAAGAATGTTCGCGAACTGTCTTTGTTGACCCTGGCAGAAGTAGGCAAGACGCGACTGTTTATTGGCGTCAACGACGATGGACTGGTCGGTATCCACATCCGCGCCTTGCCCCGCCCCGGCGACGAGCGCTTCCTCGAAATTTCCCGCATGCCGTATCTCGAAAAGAACGACGCCGCTAGCGGCGTCGACTAATCCAGACCAGGCGACACCCCTACAACCACTCGCTAACTGACGCACGATCCGGGAGCGAAGGCTGCGCGCCCATCGTCATCGTCGCAACTGCACCCGCAGCACAGGCGAATTTCAGCGCCTCTAGAGGCGCCCGCCCCTCCACCAAGGCAAGCGTCAGCGCAGCGGTAAAGGTATCGCCCGCGCCGGTTGTATCGACCGCTGCTACGGCGGGCGGCCGTGTCTCGGCGATAAGATGACCGTTACGCTCGAGCGTCGCCATACCTGCGCCACGTGTTGTTGCGACCAGGCCATTACACGCGGCCAGTGAGTCCCCGTACCAGCTGGACTCGGTTTCGTTGACCACGACAAGGTCGGCACGCTGCAGGACCCGGACGTCGATTTCTGCCGCCGGTGCAAGATTCACGCAGAAAAAGCCGCCGAATGCTTCCGCGGCGCGCACGATGACAGGCACCGGCACCTCCAGCTGGCAAATCAGCGCATCGGCGTCCGGCATTTGCAGATCGTCAGCGACGAACATTCGATTGGCACCGGGCGCAACAACGATGTGATTCTCGCCCGACGGCGCGACGGCGATCAGTGCCGTACCGGTGGTGGCGCTAGCAATGCGATGGCACTCCGAAAGGTCAACCCCGCCTTCACGAAGCAGAGATAGCGCTTCTTCAGCGGCCGCGTCATCACCAACACGCGCAATCAGCTGGACGTCGGCTCCAAGCCGTCGCGCCGCCAGTGCCTGGTTGGCGCCTTTGCCGCCGGGGAAGCGACTTAGCTCGGCGCCCGTTACCGTCTCGCCGGGTGCCGGCAGTCGCGACACGCGGGCAACAATGTCGATGTTCACAGAGCCAATAACAACAATCGATGACATATTAGTTCACCCGTCGAACCGCGCAAGCCGATCCGTTAACAGCTCGTAGAAGCCGTCGGCATCCACTGCGTAAACCCAGTGCACGTTTCGAGGCCGGTCGGTCACGTGCCAGAAATCGACCGCGGTGTGGCCGAGGGTCAGGTCTGATTGCGTCTCGATCGCAACGTTGCAGTCCTTACCTGTAAAAAGATCCGGTTTGATGAGCCACGCAACTGTGCAGGGATCGTGCAGCGGCGCGCCCTTCGAGGTGTACTTCTCCGTGTCGTGTCGGTCGAAGAAACTCAGCATGCCGGCCGTCGCCTCGGCGACAGGATTGCCCAGTGCCCGAATGCGCTCGACGCGTTTTTTCGTCGAAAGGACCTGGTGTGTCACGTCGAGGCCCATCTGCGTAATGGGCCGACCGCATCGAAAGACAATGTCCGCCGCCTCCGGATCGACGAGAATATTGAACTCGGCAGACGGCGTGCGATTGCCACCTTCGCGCATCGCGCCGCCCATCAGGACGATCTGTTCGATCTTCTGCAAGATCGCGGGTTTCCTGTCGATCGCGGTGCCGATGTTCGTTAGTGGGCCCGTCGGCACCAGCGTTATCGATGCATCGTCGGCCGCCAGTAGCGTCTCAATGATGAAGTCGACTGCATGTCCTGGTTGTAGCGGCGTCTTGGGCTCGAACACATCAATACCGTTGATACCCGTCTCACCGTGAATCATTTCTGCCGTTCGCAACGGTCGCTGCATCGGCTTGTCACAACCAGCGTGCACGGGAATATCGCGTCGCCCTGCAATGTCGCACATCTGCCTTGCATTGCGCTGCGTCAACGCGAGCGGAACGTTTCCCCCCACCGTTGTAATACCGAGAATTCTCAGCGCCTCGGGTACGGCAAACGCGAGAAACAAGGCCACCGCGTCGTCCTGACCCGGATCACAGTCGATGATTATTGGGCGTGGCGACACAAGACTCAGAACGTCAGCAGTAGCCCTGCCAACGCAGCACTCATGAGGTTCGATAATGAGGCGGCAAGTACGGCTTTGATGCCAAATACTCCGATGAGGTCGCGCTTCTCCGGAACCAACACGCCGAGGCCGCCCAGCAAGATCGCGATAGACGACAGATTCGCGAAGCCGCAGAGCGAAAATGTCGCGATTGCCACCGTGCGCGGACTCATGCCGGCGAGATATTCATCAAGATGCGAAAACGCGACGAACTCGTTCAGGATCAGCTTCTCGCCGAACAGCGCACCGGCAGCCTCGGCTTCGGCCCATGGCACGCTCAACAGGTACATCAACGGCTGGAACAGCTTGCCGAGAAGGAATTGCAGCGTGATGCCTTCAATTCCGGCCAGGCTGAACAAGCCACCGACCAGACCGTTGAACAATGCAATAAGCGCGACGAAAGCGATGAGCATGGCACCAATATTGGCGGCCAGGCGCAAGCCGTCGGTGGTACCGGATGCAGCCGCCAGGATAACGTTGCGGTGCTGGCTCGGCTCCATCATGAGTTTCTCGTGTTGGCCGGCCTTAACGACCTCATCGTCCGGCATCAGGATCTTGGCCATGAGCAGTCCGCCCGGCGCAGCCATGAAGGCCGCGGCAAGCAGGTACTTTAGTTCCGCGCCCATCAGCACGTAACCAGCGAGAACCGTTCCCGCGATTGACGCAAGACCGGAGACCATCACCGCGAACATTTGCGGCTCCGTCAGGTTCTTCAGATAAGGCCGCACGACGAGCGGTGCCTCGGTCTGGCCGACGAAAATGTTCGCCGCGGCATTCATCGATTCAACGGCGCCGGTTCCGATCACTTTGTGCAGAAAACCACCGACGAGCTTCACCACCCACTCCATGATGCGCAGGTGATACATCACCGACATCAACGCCGAAAAGAAGATAATGATCGGCAGCACGTTGATTGCGAAACTGAAACCAACCACATTGGTATCGGCAAGCGGGCCGAAGACCATGTCGATGCCATCTTTCGAATAACCAATAACTTTGAGGACGCCACCACTCAGTGTGTCGATGACAGCGCGACCTGCATCGAAGTAAAGAACGAAGGCGGCTATCGCGACCTGCAGGCCGAACGCCGCACCAACGATGCGCAGATTAATTGCTTTCCGGTTGCTGGAAAACAGCACGGCGATACCGAGAATGACAACGATCCCGGCGAGACCGATGAAGTTACCCATAGCATTCCCTCAAGCGTATTTTCTTATTCTTAAATGATCCGCCCAGCATACCGCATCGGCGCACTCAGCCGGTCAGAATCTCGCAAAT
>JABDNG010000117.1 GCA_013001045.1 Woeseiaceae bacterium
CAGGTCGCCGGACAGGTTGAAATACGTGTGTTGTGTCGGGTTCAGCACCGTACGCGAATCGGTCGTCGCAGCGTAGTCGACACGCAGTTCATCGTCATCGGATAAGGCATACGTGACCTGTACGTCCAGCGTGCCGGGATAGCCCTCCTCACCGTCCTGGCTGCGGTAACGCAACGTAAGCTGCCTTGTCGTCTTGTCGATATCAGCGGCCCAGATTGCCCTGTCGAAACCCCGGACACCGCCGTGCAGGTGGTGGCGGCCGTGATTCCTGGCGAGGTGTACGTCGACCCCATCGAGTGAGAACGCTGCGTTCGCAATGCGCCCGGCGCAACGACCGACGATCGCGCCGAAATACGCGTCGTGTTGTTCATAGTGCGAGAGCGCGTCGAAACCCAGGACGACATCCGCGAGGCGGCCGTTGCGATCCGGCACGTGCACTTCGGTAATGATGCCGCCGTAGTCGAGTACCTTGACGATCATGCCGCCAGGATTCGTCAGCGTGAACTCGGTGACCGCCTCGCCGCTCGACAAGTGACCAAAAACGCGGGACGTGACGGCACACTCCTCGAGCGCGCCGCTCAATGGCGAGACCCGGTCAGCGCCTGCGAGAACGATTCTGCCGCTTGACCGTCAGCGGCCGGTTTCTTCGTGGCCTTTCCCCAGAAGTAGTGAAAACTGAGCGGCTTTTTTTCGTAGGTTTCAGTTTCAAAGCCGAGTTTGTTCAGCTCATCCACGAACTCCTGCTGCCTGAACATTCGATCGTAGGGATGGTCCAGGATCTTCTTCAAGGGTCTGCCGATGCCGCTTTCCCAGGTGTCCAGCGAGAGTTCCTCGAACAGGAACTCGCCGTTCGTTCTCAACGTTCTGTGAATCTCGGCCAGTGCATCGCGCCAGTTCGGTATGTGGTGGATGATTGCATAATCGACAACAAGATCGAAAGACTCATCGTCGAAGGCCAGAGTCGAGGCATCTCCCTGCAAGAACCTGGCATTCACGAGGCCCTGTCCTTTCTTCCGGGCCCTGTCGATCATCCTCGAATCAAGATCGATACCAACGTATTCCCGGGGACTGAAACAATCGTAGATGATCTTCGCTCCCACTCCCTGCCCGCAACCGATCTCCAATACGCTGTCTGTTTGCCCGCTGCATAAACGTTTCAGGCGCGGAGTCTCGTAATACTTCTGAATAAGGGCACGGATCGGATTATTGACCGTCCAGAATTCAATGGAGTTCATTAACATGGTTGCTTACACAGAGATGCGTTTGTAGGTTGACTCGAACAGCACCTGCCAGTCTTGTCCATCCGCAGACATCTCCATCTTCCCCTTCATGGTCCCGGGAGTCGAGAAGTCGGAGGTCATGCGTGCATGCATTCCCGGCCCGCCGTGGGCGAGTGTGAGTACATCGCCGTCGAATCCGCCGACGAATACTTCGGCAGGTGAGCCCATGCAGTCGAACCAGTGGAGGGAGTAGCGCTCCTCCTGTAGATCGTAGGTGTAGACGCCGTGGCCGGTGAACGTGATTGCGCCGTCTCGCTCTTGTTCGTAATCGGCGAGCACGGCAAATCCTCCGAGGCTCAGTTTGTGGTTGTTTCTTCCGATCGCCACTCCGCCTTTCGGATCCCACTGCGAAGGATGCATGATCTCCTCACCCTCCCAGGATCCGGCCAGCTTCTCGAGGAGCAGGTGACGAGGCGACGGCTTTGGCATATTCATTGCTTGCTCCTGCGATCCTTGGAATGTCATGGAGAGCCTGCAGGGTAGCCCGAAAACCACTGGACGACCAAGGCACAATCGGGAAGCTTCGTTCTGCCGCTAGTCGGAATTGAGAAGCTTACCAATCTCCTCCGCGCTGGCGTCGGAGACTGCATCTTCGATCATCTCCAAAGCAATAAAGCCTGCTCGCGACGTGATAAACAAGCGCTCTCGACTCGATAGCGGTCGACCAAGGCGTTCCTCGAATATAGCGATTATGCGGTTTTGCCATTCTCTAACCAGGTTTTCGTTGTCCACTTCCATCGCCGGCCGTTGCGGGGTGTTGTTGGCGCTTGATGATTATACGGTCGAATCACGAAGTCGGGCCGCTGCCGACTCCGCCGTGATATCGCGCTGTTTCTCGGAGAGCAGTTCGAAGCCCACCATGAATTTCGGTATCGTCGCCGACCTCAGCGCCGGCGGATAGATGTGCGCATGCAGTTGCCAGTAGTCGTTTGCGTCACGCGACGACGGCGCACTGTGCCAGCCCATCGAGTAGGACATCGGCGCGTCGAACAAGCTGTCGTACTTGCCGAGCAGGCCTTTGAGGAACCCGGCCAGCGTTTTTTCCTCGCCTTCGGTCAATTCCTGCAGTCGTGCCACTCCACGTCGCGGAATGATCATCGACTCGAACGGCCAGATCGCCCAGTACGGCACGAGCGCAACCCAGTCTTCGTTTTCATGGATGATCCGTTCTTTCGCATCCAGCTCGGCCGCCAGGTAATCCAGTAATAATCGTGTGCCGTTGTCGGCGAAGTAAGCGGACTGATGACTGGCCTCCCTGGCAGCCTCGGTCGGCAGCGTATCGATCGCCCAGATCTGGCCATGCGGATGCGGGCTCGACGCGCCCATGAGCGAACCACGATTCTCGAAGATCTGCACCCACTCATAGCGTTCCGACAGCGTTTGGCTTTCGCTTTTCCAGGCCGAGATAACGCGCTGAATGCTTGCCAGGTCCATTCGATGCAATGCAAGGTCGTGTCGCGGCCCGTAGCAAATGACGCGACAGCAACCACAGACGGGTTGTATCGAAAACATCGCATCAGATTCGATCACCGGCGCTGTGTCGTCGAGCAGCGCCGGAAAATCGTTATCGAATACGAACACATCATCGTAATCCGGGTTCACGACATTCCCTGCACGCGCGTTGCCGGGACACAGGTAACAGTTTTCATCGTATTCAGGTGGTGCTTGCGCACCGGTATCTTCATGTCCCTGCCATGGCCGCTGCGTGCGGTGCGGCGACACCAGTACCCACTCGCCGGTCAGCAAGTTGCGACGGCGATGCGGTTTATCGAATTCGAAGGATTGACTCACAAGGACTCCATATCATGCGGTTCGAGAAGCCGTGCGCCGGATTCCGGCGACGACACATAGGCTGAAAGCGCTTTGTCCGTTGCGCGACGGTAGCCAGCCGTCAATTCTTCGACAATATCGTCGGCCTTGATCTTTTCGATCAGTGCAACGACGCAGCCACCAAACCCACCGCCCGTCATTCTCGCACCGAAGACGCCGCCGGCAATGCCGATGTTCCTGGCCATATCGACGAGCGTGTCGATTTCCTCACAACTGACCTCAAAGTCGTTTCTTAGCGAATCGTGACTTCTGTACATGAGGTCGCCGAATCGTACCCAGTCCTTGTGCCCTATCGCCGCCACGGCCTCGATCGTACGCGAATTCTCAGCCGTTACGTGTCGCGCACGACGATAACAAACGTCGCCGAGCGATTTTCTCGCGGCCTTTACCGTTTCTTCGCCGGCATCGCGCAGCTTGGCAATGCCCATGATACGACACGCTTCATCGCACTCTGCGCGCCGCTCCGCATACGCCCCGCTGCGGAGTTCGCGACTGACTTTGCTGTCGACGATCAGAACGGCCTTGTCCGGATCATTGAACGGTATGTGCTCCGCCCGCAACGTGCGGCAATCGAGGAAGACGAGGTGATTCTGCCTGGCGTTGGCGATACAAAACTGGTCCATGATGCCGACCGGCACGCCGGCAAACTTATGCTCGGCCGTTTGACAAAGTGCAGGGACCTCCTCGTCGCTAACCCGCTCTGAATCGAGCTGCTGCAGCACTCGAGCCATGGCAACCTGCAGCGCCGCGCTACTCGAGAGACCGCAGCCCATGGGCACGTCCGACGAAACCAGGAGATCGAGCGACTCTGGTGCCAGGCCGCGCTCCAGGAATTCGGCCAGCACGCCTTTGATGTAGTCCGTCCATTTACCCGTGGACTCGAGACTGCCACGCTCGACGGCAAATTCGTCTTCTTCATCCAGGTTCAGACTAACGGCGTTGATGCTGGGCTCAGCCCCACCGTCGCGACGAGCAGCTGCGATAACAGTGTGCCTTTCGATTGCCATCGGCAAAACGAAACCGTCATTGTAATCCGTGTGTTCGCCGATCAGGTTGACCCGTCCCGGAGCCGCAACAACCCACTCGGGGTCGCGGCCGAATCGACGCCTGAATTCTTCAACAATTTCGTTCACGGCTGCCTGTTCAAGACTGCAACCACTAAAGGCGAGGTTCCGCCGTGGCGATGTCGCGCGCGATTTCCAGTTTGACTTGTTTTACCGGTCTGCTGCCTGCAACCTGATTGTGCTTGCGCACAAGGGAGTTCAACTGAAAAATGGACACCAACATCGCGTGCACCAGTAACAGGTAGCCCTTCGTGTTCAGCTCGCCCAGTTGCTCCGGCGACATTGCCTGCAGTTTGTCTTCGTTTATCGTGTGCAGGCCCGTGTTTGTATGAATGCTACCGTCGTCGTAATGAACATTGACGTTGATGGGCTTGAGCAAATCCAGTTCATCGAGTCGCTGGGCAAACAATCGAGTCTGAACCTCATTCTCGATACCGGCCTCGAGTAGTTTCGTCACTTGACTCAGATATATCGATGCATTGCCGTTGCCATCGAAAAGCGCTTCGCCAGCTTCCTGCGACAAAACGTTATCATGCCCAATCACGCCGACGGTGTACTTGTTCTCCTCGGTTGGGGATTGCATCAGGAACAGGGGGTAGGTTTGCATGCCTGTCGGCACGTAGGTGGCCGTCCACTGACCGTCCTCTACGAACAGGTTCCTCCCCACCTCGAGGCTTGTTACTGCGGACAGTGCCCAGCGTCCTGTGTTTGGACTGCGGCTGAAGAAGACGGGGAAATTACAAACCGCCTGGCCGGCTTCAGCGGCATGGATTGGCATCATGTGTTGCGCCGTTGCAAACTGCAGTGCGCAGTTTTCGGCAACCCGGCAGTTGCGATGCGTTTCGCTGTCTAGTTCAACCAGTTGCTTCATGCTTTATCTTCAGACCTGATGGCTGCTGGCGAGCCATTGTTCAATGTACTGGCGATGCGGCGGTAAGCTCTGCGTCATCTGCTGCGTCAACTGTTGGTTGCGCTGAATTATGCGCTGCGCCTGATCGCGCTCGCTATACAAGTACGACTGCAGTGAAAAGTCCGGCTTGAATCCCATGCCGTAGATAACGTACTGGTAACTGGCGGCCGGAAACAGTTCGATCGCGCTGTCGAAATCGCTGCGAATCGGTCCGCGACCGCTCCACATGGCGAGATCCTCTTTAAGACTCTCCGGAACGGTGTTCTCGTCGACATGCGCTTGCCAGTAGGGCTCTGATCGCTTCGTCAACGTGTAATGCAGCTTCAGAAAGTCAATGATCCGGCGCCAGCGATAATGCATTTGCTGATTAAATCGTTTTGCCGTTATCGGCATCACGTCCTGGGTTGGCGGCAAGTTCTCCGCTATATGGCGCGCCGATATTTCAACCAGCATGATCGCCGTTGCCTCCAATGGCTCGACGAAACCAGCTGACAGACCGACGGCCACGCAGTTCTTCTTCCAGAATTCGGCACGATGACCTGAGCCAAAGCGTATCTGCCGTGCGTCGAGCCCCTCGGCAGCCGGGCCCAGGTAGTTACGCAAGTTCTGCTCCGCTTCGTCATCCTTCAGGAAATCGCTGGAGTAGACATGGCCAACGCCACGCCGATGGGTCAGACCAATGTCCCAGATCCAGCCGACATTCTGCGCTGTTGCTATCGTGTGACAGGCAACGGGGCTGTCACTGGACTCATACGGGACCTGCATTGCGAGCGCGCGGTCATTAAAGAGTACATCGTCTTTTTCGACGAACGGCACACAAAGCTCTTTGCCCAGTAACAATGAAGCGAATCCGGTGCAGTCGACGAACAGGTCGGCCGCGATTTCACCGCGTTCGTTGAGCGTAACCGACTCAATATTGCCATCGGATGAGAGCGTAGCGCCCTCGACCGTATCGACGATGTGTTCGACCCCGAGTTCCTTTTTGCAGAATTGCTTTAAGAGGTCGCCGAATGCGCCGGCATCGAGATGGTAAGCGTAGTTGCACTGACCCGTAAACTCCGACTCGGAGAGCGTCCGCGGCGCCAAACCCGCCTCGCAGACATGCTGCTGGAAGTTGGACTCGACCGCATAGTTTTCGATCTCCGACACATAAGGGGCCAGGTCCAGTCGACCGTAGCCGAGCGGCACGGTGAACGGGTGGTAATAGAAATCGCCATTGCCATGCACCCAGTCAATGAACTTGCCACCTTGCTTGAAACCGGCGTGACAGTGCTCGAACAGATCGTGTTCCTTAATACCAATCTGCTGGACGGTGTTCTTGAGCGTCGGCCAGGTGCCTTCGCCGACCCCGATCGTCGGTATGTCGGAGGACTCGACCAGCGTAACCTGCAATCTGTCGGGCTTGTCGCTCTTATGATGTGCGGCAATGATGGCAGCAGTCAGCCAGCCGGCTGTTCCACCACCAACGATCATTACTTTCTTTATCGATTTACCCATGTTTGTCGCCGACCATGCAGCCCCTAACTATACCGGCAAAAAAAAGCCCGCGTAAAAGTAACGCGGGCCAGATTTCTTGCCTGGCTGGATCTCAGGCGGGCTCAGGCGCCTGCCTTCGTTGCTACACGCCTAGAAGTTGACGCGTGCGCCGATTGCGAAGCGGGAACCATTGTCCTGGATGTTGTAGATCTGGTTGGCGAATCGGCCCGTCTGGATAAGCTCCTCTTCGGTGATATTGATGCCCTCGAAGAACACGGTC
>JABDNG010000122.1 GCA_013001045.1 Woeseiaceae bacterium
CGCATGATGAAGTTCAGGCTCTTGTTGAGGATGCGCGGGAATGGCCGAGACGGATCGAATGTCAGCGGTGTTAGCACAGGTACGACCTGCTCATCGAAATACTGGCTGAGCCAGGCCTGCTGTTCGTCGTTCCACTCGTGGCTTTGTACGAAGCGCATACTCGCCTTGTTCATTTCCGGGAACATGACGTTATTCAGCAACTCGTACTGTTGGCGCACGAGTTCGCCGACTTCTTCACGCAACCGGTCAAACAACTCCTGTGAAGGGATCTTCTCAGGGCCCTGCGCAGGTGCCCCGATTTCCATGCGTTGCTTGAGCCCCGCGACGCGGATCTCGAAGAACTCGTCGAGGTTGGTGCAGCTTATGCACAGGAAACGCAGCCGCTCGAGCAGCGGCACCTCGGGATCTTGCGCCTCAGCGAGTACGCGCTTGTTGAACTCAAGCAGACTGAGTTCCCGGTTGATGTACAGCTTGTCCATGTCACGGATAGTGTATCGCGCCCAACACCACTTTGCGGCTTGCGCCCGTCACACTTGGCAGATTTCCGCTTTGCTGATTCATCGTGCGCATCGCCAGCCACGCGAACGCCGCCGCTTCGACCCAGTCCGGGTCCAGGCCCGCATCGAGCGTGCTGCAGACGGTCGTGTCCGGGAGATGCCGGACCAGGCGACGCATCAAGTCGCTGTTATGCACGCCACCACCGCAGACATGGAGGCCACGCGTCGCCGGCGCATGCGTATCGATCGCTGCCGCAATCGTTCGGGCTGTCAGCTCGGATAAGGTCGCCTGCACATCGGTGTGGTCGAGGTTTTCGATGTCGAATCCCTTGAGCCAACGCAGGTTGAAATGCTCGAAACCCGTACTTTTCGGCGCCGCCAAACCGAAGTAGTCATCCGCCATCATCGCGTCCAGCAATGGGTCGAACACTCGTCCGTCTGCTGCCCAGTCGCCGTTGCGGTCAAAGGGTAGTTGGCGTTGCTCGCCGATCCATGCGTCAAGCAAGGTGTTACCCGGTCCGATGTCGAATCCAACGACAGGCGAATCGTCGGCGGGCAGTAGCGTGATATTCGCAATGCCGCCGATATTCAGAACCGCAATATGCGTGTCTCGGGAGCGAAACAGCCAGTCATGAAAGGGCGGCACCAACGGCGCACCCTGACCACCCGCAGCAATGTCCGCGCGCCTGAAATCGGCGACGGTCGTAATGCCAGTGCCGACAGCGATTGTCGCGGCGTCACCAATTTGCAGCGAGAATGGGTATTTGCCGCCGGGTTGATGACGCAAGGTCTGGCCGTGGCTGCCAATTGCGACAATGTCGTCTCGACCGATATCGGTCTTCTTTACGATCTCCTGGGCCGCATCACGGAAACACTCGCCGATCCAGCGATCGAGCAGCCCCAGTCGATCAAGGTCGCAATCGCCCGGATTCCGAATTGTTTCTTGTAACTGCTTGCGCAGGGCCGCGGGATAGGCCTGCGCGTGAGTGGCATGGAGCACCAGCGTATCGTTTTCGAAGCCGGCGAGCACGGCGTCGATGCCGTCCATGCTCGTGCCGGATATCAGGCCGATGTAGTGTTCAGGCATTACGAGTTACTGGCTGCTGTAGCCGATGGACGCAACCTGGGTACTTTTGAATTTTTCAAGTTCCTGGATGATGGGTTTTGCCGAGGTCAGGAATCTTTCCCGGTATTTGTCGGCAATTGGTTCGGCGTCGGGCAACGCAACCGTGCGGGGATTACGATGCACGCCGTTCAACCGATACTCGTAATGGAGATGATTTGCGGTTGCGAGCCCGGTCGCACCGACGTACCCGATTGTCTGTCCCTGCCGCACGCGTGCGCCGAGGCGTGCCTTTGCTGCGAAACCCGACATGTGTGCGTACAGGGTAGTGATGTTGCCACCGTGTTGCAGGATGACAGCTTTGCCGTATCCGGATTTTGTGCCACGAAAAATGACCTTACCGTCGCCGGAGGCTTTGATCGGCGTACCGCGTGGCGCTGCGTAATCGACGCCGCGGTGCGCACGGATCGTATTCAACACCGGGTGACGACGCCTGGGATTGAAATTCGAACTGATTCGCGTGAAGTCAACCGGATTGCGAAGGAATTCCTTGCGCACGCTGTCGCCGGTCGGCGTGAAGTAGTCTGTATGATTGTCATCGTCCTTGAATCGTATCGCCTGAATCGATCGGCCGTTGTTATTAAACTCGGCCGCGATGATCTCGCCGTCGGTGACGAATTCACCGTCCTGCCAGATTTCCTCGTATTGAATGTAATAGTCATCGCCACGACGGATGTCGAGAACGAAATCGACATCCCAGGCAAAAATGCCGGCAACATTCATGATCAGCTTGTCAGAAAGCCCTGCCTCTGCAGCACTTTCGAATAAGGATGTGTCGATCACGCCGTACGCGTGTCGTTTTCGGGTTTCGATGGGCCGTTCGATGACTTCGGCGACAAAACTCGATTCCTGTTTCTCGATTTTCAATGCACTTGTAAGGCTCAGTTCCGAGTACATGCTGATGAGCTGACCGTCGTCGTGCATCACCTCGAATATGTCACCGGGTTTTATCTTACGGAATCGTTGCTTCGCCGCGTCGAGCTTAGCGATTGCCATCAGTTGCCCGAGGTCGAGTTTATTCTTGCGGAACAACTTCTCCATAGTATCGCCACGACTAACGGTTAGCAGGAGTCGATCAAACTGCGGTGTGGGCTCGGCGATCGGCTGTCGTGTCGGCAACGCGATTTCTTCGATCTCAAGAGACTCGCTGAATAGCGCATCCGAGGAAGAAGTGGCCATCATCTCCGGGGTGTCGGAAACAGGCGACTTCGGATCGTTGCTGCCCAGTCCTGTGATCAGCGCGACGCCAACCAATGGCAACCCGAGACCGACCGCAAACCACTGAACGGCTTTGAATTTTGCAGGTTTCTTCGCTGCAGGCGGCTTGTAATCGTGAAGTAGTGGGCTAACCGGACGATTCAAGTCAGCGTCCCCGTGAGGCTTGATGCCGCTACTCTACCGCGCGTCATTTTCAAGGTCAAAAAAAAGGTTTATAAGTCATGGTGTTAACTATCGCGAGGATGCTACAGTTTCGCAGCCGATGGCACGACAGCCACTGACCAGGATTGGCGACAACCGAAAATGACAAGTATCAAGGACCAAATTGCGGAGCTCAGTCGCGGTGCCGACGAGATTCTGCCCGCAGATGGACTCGAGGCAAAACTGAAGCTCGGTCGGCCGCTCGTCGTCAAAGCGGGCTTTGACCCGACGGCGCCCGACCTGCACGTCGGTCATACCGTGCTGATTAACAAGATGCGACAGTTTCAGGCGATGGGCCACGACGTCGTGTTTCTGATTGGTGACTTCACGGGCATGATCGGTGACCCGTCGGGAAGAAATGCAACACGTCCACCGCTTTCGCCGGAAGACATCAAGGTCAACGCCAAAACCTACGAGGCGCAGGTCTTCAAAATACTGGACAAAGACAAGACTCGAATAGAGTTTAACTCGCACTGGATGGGTGGCATGGACGCGGCAGGGCTCGTAAAGCTGGCTGCGCGTCACACCGTGGCACGCATGCTCGAGCGCGACGATTTCAACAAGCGCTACGCGGGTGGGCAACCGATCCTGATCCACGAATTCCTTTATCCGCTTGTGCAGGGCTATGACTCGGTGGCACTCAAGGCGGATGTCGAACTCGGCGGCACCGACCAGAAATTCAATCTGCTCGTAGGCCGCCAGTTGCAGCAGGATCATGGTCAGGATCCGCAGATCGTCATGACCACGCCGTTGCTGGAAGGTCTGGACGGCGTGCAGAAGATGTCGAAATCGCTGGACAATTACATCGGCATTACGGAGTCGCCCGGCGAGATGTTTGGCAAGATCATGTCGATATCAGACGACCTGATGTGGCGTTATTTCGAGGTATTGAGCTTTCGTTCCCTGGCAGATATCGCTGCATTACGGCGCTCGGTCGAGGATGGCATGAACCCGCGCGACGCAAAATTTGAACTCGGAGAGGAAATTGTTGCCAGATTCCATGACGGAGCGGCGGCAAAGGGCGCGAAAAAGGAGTTTATTGCCCGCTTTCAGCAAGGTGCGCTGCCGGACGAGATTCCCGAGGTCACCCTGACCAGTCAGGATGGGCAACTCGGCATCGCTCACTTATTGAAGAGTGCCGGTCTCGTGAGCAGCACGTCCGAGGCGTTTCGAATGATCAAGCAAGGCGCCGTCAAGATCGACGGTGAGCGCATCGAAGATCGCTCCTTACAAATAGCGGCGGGCAGCAGCAACATCTACCAGGTCGGCAAACGCAAATTCGCTCGCGTTAGTCTCACCTAGACGCCGCCCGGTGCTGGCAATGCGTCCGCATGGCCGGGCAATGGTGTGGTCGGAGGTTCAGGTATGAAGTGGGTTCAGCAGTGGGTGGCAGTTGCCGTTTTCGGGATTGTCCTTTGGCCAGTATCCGTGTTCGCGGATGTCGAAACGGACAAGCTGCGCGCGCAGTTCGAAAACATCGTACAAGGCCTCAATGACAACTCGTTCGATAAATTCAATCGAGCGATCGTAAAGAAAGATATGACCGCACGTATCCTCGGCAATCGCCTGATTGCGCCGGACGTGAAGAAGGCATTCACAGGCGATTTTTCGCCATCGCTAGAACGAATGTTTGCCTCAGGCTTTCCAGCATCCAAGAAAGAAATTCTCGGTACGGTGATCGATTTTCAAATCCAGGGCAACGAAGGTCGCGCTGTGGTTCGGTATGTCGGCTCCGGCTATCGCTACACCTATCACGTGTATGAGTTGGCGCTTGATTCCAAAGGACGTATGTCGATCGTGGATTGGATCGATTACTACCAGGGCAATCGTTTTTCCGACGAGGCCGGCACGGCACTGGTTATGGCGATGCCGAGCAAAGCGGCGGCGCGCAATCTGCTGACCAACAAGTCGCTGAGTGACGCCGACATATTTCAGGTTACCGAGTTGTTAAAGGCTGCGCGTGACAACAAGCCGCCTCGATTCTTCCAGATTTATGATGGCTTGAATGAGGCCGTTCACGAAGACAGATCGATCATCCGCATGAATCTGCAAATGGCATTGATGGCGCGGGACACGAACCGCATCCAAAGCGCCGTGCGGACGCTGGCTGGCGCGTATCCCGATGATGCGCTCTACAGCCTCAAGCTAATCGAGTACTACATACCTGCGCGGCAATACCAGAAGGCAATTGATGCGATTGTCGATTTGCAGGACGGCATTGGCTTGAAAGACGGTGCGACAGAGTCGCTCAAGGCGTCGGCGGCACTCGCGATGGGAAATACGGCCGATGCTGAGAAGTATGCCTTGCAGGCAACGGTCGTCGAACCGGGCCTCGAGCTTTCCTGGTGGTCATTGCTGCGGGCGAGGACGCGCGCTGAGGACTACAGCGGCGCCACGGAGGCGCTGGCGCGGCTCGAAGACGATTTCGGGCACACGCTGGATCCGGCAAAACTCAAGCGTGACCGATTTCTCAAGGTGCTGGCCGACAAGCCTGAGTATCTGGACTGGCGTGCCTCCCGAGAGTGAGCCAGAAGCAACCATTGTCGATTACTCCAGAGACTATGGAGACGCGTTCGAGCGCCTGAACGTAGAGTGGCTCGAGAAGTATTTTGAGCTTGAGCCAATCGACAAAGAGATTCTTGCCGACCCGGAGCGCCATATTCTCGATCAGGGTGGCGTCATCCTGTATGCCTGCCTCGGGTCAGAGGCCGTCGGTACGGTGGCGCTAAAGCATGATTGCGCCGGCGTCTTTGAGCTGACCAAGATGGCTGTGACCGAGACGTGCCAAGGCCTGGGCCTGGGGCGTCAATTATTGTGCGCAGCGATCGACCGATTCAGGCAAATGGCCGGCAAAACCCTGTACCTGGAGTCGAACAGTGCCCTGACACCGGCGCTGACCCTGTACGAATCTGCGGGTTTCGAGCACGCCAGCCGCACGAGCCCCTCGGATTACCAGCGGTCCGACGTCTACATGGTGTATCGGGGAGACCACGCCCCGACATCCTGATTGGCAGTTTTTGCCGCGAAAAACGGCTCTTTGGGGGCCTCCCCACGGTCATTTGGAAGCCGCGCCAGACATGGATTTCAGACTAACTCAGAAAATTGGCAAAAAGGTGTTGACGGGGTCCACTTGGCCGCTATAATGCCCCGCTCGCTGAGGACAAGGTGTGCCTCGGCGAACCCCCAAAGATAGACGACAGGCGCCCGCGGGCTGGTAGTTAAGCCACTTTCGCCTGTATAATTGTGGGTCTACTGAAATTGGGGACATTCTGAATTTGGCGTCTAAGTCGCGCGGTACATGAACGGCCTAGACCAAATTCAGAATGTCCCCGTTTTCAATCGTTCTTTAACAACTCAATCAGATAATTTGTGTGGGTGCTTGCGTTGGAGTTTGCGAAGGCAAAATCAACGTAAGAACCAAGTCAGTTTTAAGTAATTGAGAATTGGTGATTACGTCTTTAGATAAAGCTACAAGCTTTAAACTGAAGAGTTTGATCCTGGCTCAGATTGAACGCTGGCGGCATGCCTAACACATGCAAGTCGAAC
>JABDNG010000052.1 GCA_013001045.1 Woeseiaceae bacterium
GCGATCGGCATCGCGCTGATCCTCGGTTTCGCCACTCGCTGGGCCAGTATCGCCGGCGCCGTGATGGTTGGGGCTTTCTGGGCGACCAAGGGCCAGGGGTTCCTCGATGCACAAAACCACGACGTCATCTGGTTCATGATCTTTGTCGTGCTCGCGACGCTGCACGCCGGCCGGGCGCACAGTATCGACGAGCGGCTCGCGGACCGCTTCCGGTTCCTGGCCTGATCCCACGCCGCCGGGCGTCTTCCCCGGGTGCGTGCATTGGCGATAACTAGCGCGATATAATGCCGGGCTTGACAGGATGTGCGGGTTTCGGCGTCGCACCGGTCGTGCGAAAGTGGCGGAATTGGTAGACGCGCTGGCTTTAGGTGCCAGTGGGGTAACCCGTGAGAGTTCGAGTCTCTCCTTTCGCACCAGGTCCGGGCCAATCACTTAAACATCAAAATTTTAAAGAGACTTTCAGAATGAACGTGACCGTCGAGTCGACAGGTACTCTGGAGCGCCGCATGCGCGTCGAGCTGCCGATCGGGCCCATCGAGGAGCAGGTGGATTCCCGCCTGAAATCGGTTGGTCGAACCGCAAAAATAAAGGGATTTCGTCCCGGAAAGGTGCCGCCCAAGGTCGTCAAGCAGCGCTACGGCAAGCAGGTCCGCGAAGAAGTCCTCGGAGAGGTCCTGCAGAAAAGCTACACGGCCGCCGTCGCGCAACAAAAACTCCATCCCGCGGGCGGACCCAAGATCGAGGCCGAAGATGTTTCTGGCAATACCTTCGTTTTCACCGCCACCTTCGAGGTGATGCCGGAGGTCAGTATCAAGGGCCTGGACAAGGTCAAGATCCAGAAACCCGACGTGCAGATCGGTGACGACGATATCGACGATATGCTCCTCAGCCTGCGCAAGCAAAAGGCAACGTGGGAGACGGTAGATCGCAGCAGCAAGGACGGCGACCGCGTCATTGTCGATTTTGCCGGCGAGCTCGACGGTGAGCCGTTCCAGGGCGGCCAGGGGACCGAGATCCCGGTGGTGCTCGGTGAAGGTCAGATGCTGCCGGATTTTGAAAAAGGGCTGAAGGGCATCAAGGCTGGCGACGAGAAAACCTTCAAGGTCAAGTTCCCGAAGGACTATCACGTTGACGATCTGGCCGGGCAGAAGGCGGATTTTTCGATCAAGACGCACCGCGTCGAGGGACAGGTCCTGCCCGAACTGAACGACGAGTTCGCCGAAATGTTCAATGTGACTGACGGCGGCCTCGAGCGGTTCAGGAAGGACGTTCGCGAAAACATGGAGCGCGAGGCGAAGGAAAAGGTCAAGAACGACGTGCGTGAGCAGGTCATGGAGTCACTGCTGGCGAGCAATCCCCTCGAAATTCCGCAAACCCTGAAGCACCAGGAGGCCCACTCGATGCAGCACGAGGCAATGCAGCGCATGGGCATCGAGGATCATGACCAGGCGCCGCCGATCGAGGGTTTCTCAGAGGCGGCGGAACGGCGCGTTCGGCTTGGCCTGTTGCTGCGCAAGGTCATTGCCGACAACGATCTCAAGGCGGACGAAACGCGGGTTCGACAGCGCGTGGAAGAAATGTGCGCGAGCTACGAGAACGCCGGCGAAATGGTCGAAATGTACATGGGGAACCCGCAAATTCTGCAACAGATCGAGCCCATGGTTGTCGAACAGTTGGCGATCGACTGGTGCGTCGAGCACGGCAAGGTCAAGAGCAAGAAAGTCTCGTTCAAGGACTATATGAACGCACAGGGTTCGTGAGACCATTGCCGATTGGCATCGTGAATGACGGTTGACTACGGAAATAGAACTATGAGTGCAACAGCATTGAATCTTGTCCCGATGGTCGTTGAGCAGACCGCGCGCGGGGAGCGTGCATACGACATCTACTCCAGGCTGCTCAAGGATCGGCTGATTTTCATCGTCGGCCCGGTCGAGGATCAAATGGCCAACCTGGTCGTGGCACAGCTGCTGTACCTGGAATCGGAAAACGCCAACAAGGACATTCACCTTTACATTAATTCGCCGGGTGGCGTCGTTTCGTCGGGTCTGTCGATCTACGACACAATGCAATTCATCAACTGCGATGTTTCGACAATTTGCGTAGGCCAGGCCGCCAGCATGGGCGCGCTGCTGCTTGCCGGTGGCGCCAAGGGCAAGCGTTTTGCGTTGCCTCATTCGCGGGTCATGGTTCACCAGCCGAGTGCCGGATACCAGGGGCAGGTCACGGATATCCACATCCATGCACAGGAGGTGCTCGAACTGAAGCGCCGCCTGAACGCCATTATGTCAAAGCATACCGGGCAGCCGATCGAGCGAATCGAAGATGATCTCGAACGCGACAACTTCATGAGCGCCAAAGCAGCGCAGGACTACGGGCTCATTGACACGGTGCTTGAGAAGCGCCAGGAGATGGGCGACGAGGACGCCAGCTGATTCTTTGAATATCAATGAGTTGCAAAGCGCAGTTTCCCATTTCGAGACTTGGCGCTTTGCACCTCCAAAGAGCGCATGTTATATAAACTTCCAATTCTGTTGATCGCTTGTAACAGACTGATTTTTTTGGGTACAGAGGCCAGCTTCGAATGAGTGACGACACCCGAGGGAAGAACGAAGACGGTAAGCTTCTGTACTGTTCCTTTTGCGGTAAATCCCAGCATGAGGTTCGCAAGCTGATTGCGGGCCCGTCGGTTTTCATTTGCGATGAATGCGTCGAACTCTGTAACGACATCATTCGCGAAGAACTCGAGGACTCCGGGGACACCGCGCATGACAAGCTGCCGAAGCCCAAGGAAATCAAGGACGTTCTCGACGAGTACGTGATCGGCCAGATGCGTGCCAAAAAAGTCCTGTCGGTCGCGGTCTACAACCACTACAAGCGCCTTAACGATCGACTCAACGAACGCAGCAAGGACGAAATCGAGCTCGCCAAGAGCAATATCCTGCTGATCGGGCCGACAGGCTGTGGCAAAACGCTGCTTGCTGAAACGCTCGCTCGCCTGCTAAACGTCCCGTTCACGATCGCCGATGCGACGACGCTGACCGAAGCGGGTTACGTCGGTGAAGATGTCGAGAACATCATTCAGAAATTGCTGCAAAAGTGCGACTACGATGTCGATAAAGCCCAGACCGGCATCGTTTACATCGACGAGATCGACAAGATTTCGAGAAAGTCAGACAATCCGTCGATTACCCGCGATGTGTCGGGTGAGGGCGTGCAGCAGGCGCTGCTCAAGCTGATCGAAGGCACTATCGCCTCGGTTCCGCCGCAGGGTGGCCGCAAGCATCCGCAGCAGGAATTCCTGCAGGTCGATACCGGCAACATACTCTTTATTTGTGGCGGCGCGTTTGCCGGCCTCGAAAAGATTATCCTGGATCGCTCGACCAAGAGCGGCATCGGCTTCGTTGCGGACGTAAAGAC
>JABDNG010000015.1 GCA_013001045.1 Woeseiaceae bacterium
CGACAATATCCTTGGAGGAGTCGTCACAAAACAGCTGACCAGCCGTTTTCTCGTGGTACGCGATGCCGTGTTTTTCGACCAGCGCGATGAAGTCCCATTGCGTGTAGCGACTCAATGCCGAAATACAAAAGCGTGGGTTGTCGGAAACAAACCGCGATGGTTCGCTGAGCAGGTTCGTAAAGTTGCAACGACCGCCGCCCGACATGAGTATTTTCTTGCCGATCTTGTTGGAGCCTTCCAGCACAATGACGCGACGACCGCGATTGCCGGCCGTGATGGCGCACATGAGCCCGGCGGCACCGCCACCGATGATGATTACGTCAGTGCTCGTCATTTCGGCAGCATAACAGGCACGGTATTTCTGGACCTTTAGGACGTTAATTGGTTTTGAATGCGCGTGGAAACTGCACTACGAATAGAGGCTATGAGCACGCCCTATTCAGAAGCACTATTTCGAAAACGCGCCATCGGCGCCCTGGCGAAGCGTCCGTTCGGCAGGCCCGTTGCCGTAATGCCAAGACCCTGGCTTTGGCTGACGGGGCTGGTCGTCATGTTTGCGGCGATCGCCACACTGTTCATCCTTACCGCAGAATACGCCCGAAAGGAGTCCGTCCGCGGCTGGTTGGTATCCCGCGATGGTGTCGCTCGTATTGCATATTTCGCAACCGGTACCGTGGAGAGCATCGCGACGCCACCCGGTGAATTGGTCCAGGTTGGTGACCCGATAATCTATTTGTCGCGGGATACGTTTCTTGAAGACGGTCGTAGTTCGGGCGATGAAACGATGCGGCAGCTCGAAAAGCAGCTTGCGGGGATCGAGCGACGCGTGGAGCTTCAGCGCACCGAGGCGGGTATTGAGGCCGGCGCTATCTCGACACAATTGCAGGGCCTGGAGTCGGAACAGAAACAACTCTCGCGCCAGATGCTAGGGCAGCAACGTCGACTTGACGCCGCGCGCAACAAGCTGGGCCGCCTCAGGTCGGCCGCACAGGGCGGAGCGGTCAGCGATTGGGACGTACTGCGTCAGGAAGATGAGCTGGCGGTGCTGGAGCAGGTCTGGGGCGAGATGCGTCAGCGGGAAATAGTACTCAATCGTGAGCGCGAACGATTGCAGTCAAGTGCCACGCGCCTGCCGGTCGAAACCGAACGCGCCATTTCCGGCCTGATGTCCGAGCGCTCGCAACTCCGACAGAGAATCACCGAACACGAGTCCGGGCAGCACGTCGTACTCAAGTCCCCGATCGCCGGCAAGCTGGCATCGGTCGAGGTTCATCAGGGCAATACCGTTGCACCGGATCAGCTTCTGGCTACGGTACTGCCAGAAAACCTGGCCATGGCTGCGGAAGTGTATGTACCGTCCAGCGCGATCGGATTCATCAAGGCGGGTCAGCGCGTACGGCTCACGTATGACGCATTCCCCCAGCAACAATTCGGAACCTTTGTGGGACGAGTCGCTAGCGTTTCTGACTTCATCCTCATGCCGTCGGAGGTACCACAGACGTTTTTCTTGCGTGAAGCAACGTTCAAGGTCCAGATCGCAATAGAGCGGGAATCCATTGCGCTGGACTCAGGTCACGCACCGCTGAGGCCTGGAATGCTGCTTGCGGCGGAGATCATTCTCGAGAGACGAAGCCTGGTGGATTGGCTGCTCGAACCAATACGCCTGCGCAATCGAGACGCCGCCTAGGTGTCCGAGCGAACGACGGTACTGCCTTATCTGCGGATGAGCGGGTCGCCGCGGTTGCCAGTCATGCGTCAAACCGCGGCTGCAGAATGCGGCCTTGCCTGTGTCGCCATGGTCGCTAATTACCTCGGCGTCGGCGCCGATCTGACGGCGCTGCGCCGACAGCATCCGCCGTCGATGAATGGTGCGACGCTCAAAAGTCTAACGAGGATTTGCGACACGCTGCGTCTTTCGACGCGGGCCGTTAGATGCGACGTATCGGAATTGCGCTGTTTACGCACACCCTGTTTGCTGCATTGGCGATTTAACCACTTTGTCGTGTTGAAAGCCGCAAGCCGCAACCACCTGGTCATCCATGACCCGGCGCGCGGCGTCGTAAGAGAATCCTATCAACAGGCAGAGGAAGCGTTTACCGGCGTCGCGCTGGAGATTTCTCGCGGCGCCGGTTTTAAGAAGACCCGGCAACCGCCGAAACTGGGGCTGTTCGGACTAATGCCGCTTGATTTTACAAACAGGCGAAAATTATCGGCCGGACTATTGCTCGCACTGGTCTGCGAATTACTGGTGCTGGCGTCGCCATTCTATTTGCAGGTTGTGATCGACCAGGTTCTCAGCAAAGGCGACGCCTTGCTATTGAATACGCTGGCTGTCGCTTTCGGCGTATTACTGCTGTTTCAGGTTGTTGCCAATACAATGCGGCAACTGACTTTTCAATACCTGAGCCATGTCTCCGTCTTCGACATCAGCGCACGCGTATTGCATAAGTTGATGCGGCTTCCGCTGACGTACTTTCGAAGCCGCGACCTTGGCGATGTGCAACATCGTGTTCAGTCACTCAGGCGCCTGCAGCACTTCATAGTGAATTCCGCGCCGACACTCATTCTCGATGCGCTGTTTGTAACGCTGATCATCGGCTTGATGGCCGTGTATGAGCCTTTCTTAACCGTACTCGCTATTTCCGCCGTGTCTTTGTGGTGCCTGTGGCGAGCCGTAATTTTTCCGTTCACGCTGCGGCTGGCGGGCGACATCGCGATATCCGAATCGTCGGTCGAGACCCACTTTCTCGAAACGCTGCGGGCGATACAAACGGTCAAGATGTCAAACGGAGAGAGCGTAAGGCAATCCGAGTGGCACAACCTGTTTGCGAACGGGATTAACGAAAAAATTCGAGCCGGTAACCTGGCCGTTCTTGATGGTGCGCTGCGCCAGCTGTTGTTTCAGGGCTTACGCGTCATCTGTATCTACCTGCTCGCGCGAAGAGGCCTGGATGGCCGGATGAGCATCGGTATGGTCTCTGCATTTGTAGCGTATCTCGGGATGTTCATAACCCGTGCGGGTGGCATTGTCGATCGAGTCATTGAATACAAGTTGCTGGAAGTGCCGCTGAACCGACTCGCGGACATCGTCTTTAATGATGAAGAGCCTGTTGGGTCCAAAAAACCCGCGCGTTTCGATTCAGCAAGAAACATCGAACTGAAAAGCGTTGCGTTCAGATATGCGCGCGGCGAACCCTGGGTTCTCAAAGACTGCACGTGCCGAATTGAGGAGAACGGCTTTACAGCCATTACGGGATGTTCGGGAACCGGCAAGAGTACGCTGTTGACGATCATGGCAGGTATTGAACCCGTATCGGCAGGCGAGATCTTGATCGGGGGGGTCTCGGTCAAGGACTGGCACATACCCAGCCTGCGTGAGCAAATGGCAACCGTCTTTCAGGATGATTGCCTGTTCAAGGGATCGGTAGCCGAAAATATTGCGGTGTTTGAACGGGGTATCGACATGGCCAGAGTTCGGCGAGCGGCAGAGACCGCGCATATTGCCGCAGAGATCGAGACATTTCCCATGGGATATGAAACGCGCGTTGGCGACCTGGGGTCGTCGCTGTCCAAAGGTCAAACGCAGCGCATACTGCTTGCCAGAGCCCTGTATCGGGAGCCGGCGCTATTGCTCCTGGACGAAGCGACCAGTGGCCTCGACGCAATCTCTGAGCGCCGCGTCATTGATGGCTTATCAAAGCTCGCGATTACGCGTGTCGTTATTACTCACAGCGATCAGATGCTGCAAGCGGCCGACGACGTTCTCTGGTTGCATAACGGCGCATTATTAGTATCCCGGCCCGAATTGAACGTGTGACGCGCGAAGCGAGGTCGAACTGCCAGCTGTTAGTCACGATAGGCCGGCGGTTTCTCCGAGTCCGTCTGCAGGTAGCGATCGCGCAGCAATGTCTGGCGGCTGATCATCGGGATAACGACGCCGTTGATAAGCACCTGGTCCGGGTACGTTGTCAGTTCAAACGGATCCGCCGGCCAGATAACGATATCGGCCGATTTGCCGGCTTCGATGCTGCCAACTGAGTCGGCGACGCCGTAGATCTGTGCCGGAGCAAGCGTAATGGCGCGTAATGCGGCGTCCCAATCGAGGCCATCTGCCACCGCGTTGCCGGCAGACTGCGTAATGTTGCGTGCGTTATGCGTTTGGCTCTGTGAATCGGCGAGCGCGATACGTACACCGGCATCGACAAGCAGGTTGGCGGCGCCGCGCCGTGCGTTAACGCTGTCAAAACTGCCCGGCAGGTTCGAATTGGGCGCGAGAATGACCGGGATCCTGGCGGCTGCGAGCTTGTCCGCCACCATCCAGGCCTCGGAGCCGCCGTAGATAATCGCCTTGAGGCCGTGCGCGTCGGTTATCTCAATTAGCACTTCGATATCGGCGGCGCGGTTGATCCTCACGAGCAATGGGATATCGCCTGCAATGACGCTCTGCAGTGCTTCGAGGTCGGCGATGCTGTGCTGATATTCGCGTCGCATGCCGCGCTCGACATCACCCTTGTGGTCCCGATAGTCCGCTGCTTCTTCGAGGGCATTGCGCAACGTCAGCCAGGCACCGCTCCGCGTGCCACCCGCGAATGCGCTGCCGCTCTGGCCCAGCGTTACGACCATTGCCGCACCACGACGGTCCAGAACGTCGTCGTCCCCGAGGTTAACGATTGCGGCGAGCCCGGAAAGAACATGGCCCGCGCTGCCGCTGTCGTCGGGACTGCCCGGCGACGGCACGATAGCCGCACGGGTGATGCCTTCGATGCGGTTGACTGGAATCAGGGTGGAACGCCGGTTGTAAGCGTCGGCGACGTCAAACCCCGCGGTAAACTGCTCGCCGCGTTGTTCACTGTCGACCGGACCGGCCGAAAGGCCGACCTCAACGAGGCCCAGCCGCCCAATCGGCGAAAACAAACCCGGCGTGATGAGCTTGCCGTCGGCATTGATTGTCGTGGCGTTCGCGGGAATGCGGAGACCGGTACCGACAGACCTGATCTTGCCATCGACAATCAGGATAGTGGCGTTTTCGATTGTGCCCTGCGGTCCGACCGTGTGGACTTTGCCGCCGACGATCGCCGTGGTCTGTGCGAAAGCTGCAACGGAAAAGACGCAAAGAGCGAGCACTGCTGCGAGTCGCCTCATTGTGCACCTCCTGCCGCGGCAGCGGTGCCCAGCGTGAAGTCGGTCAGCGGGTTGATGGCATCGTTGCCACGCTCATACGCCAGCGCACCGTCGATGTAAACGCGTTCCACCTTCGTGTAGACGCTGAACGGGTTGCCATTCCATAAGACAATATCCGCCATCTTGTCGGCTTCGAGCGTGCCCGTGACCGCGTCGATGCCGAGCGATTTGGCAGCGTTGCTCGTTATCCACCGAATTGCGCGCTCGGCGGGGATGTCTACACCGGCTCGCGCAGCGGCGCCCATGACCTTCGCCGTTTCCTGGTTGAGAATCTGAATGCCGATACCCGAGTCGGAATGAATGATCGCACAGGCGTCGGCCTGATCGACGATGGCGGCGTTCTCGCGAATGCCGTCGTAGGCTTCCATCTTGAAGCCCCACCAGTCGGCCCACATGGCGGCGCAGGTATCGGCCTCGGCCAGAAGATCGGCAATTTTGTAAGCCTCGACCGCATGGTGAAAGGCCGTCACCTTGTAGCCGAACTCATTGGCGATATCGAGCATGACCGACATTTCATCGGCGCGATAACAATGATTGTGGACCAGGATCTCGCCATCCAGAACGCCGGCCAGTGTTTCCAGCTTGAGATCACGGATCGGGGGTTCGCCCTTGCCTTCCTCGGCCGCGGCGAGCTTGTCGCGATAGTCTGCCGCCGCAATCCACGCGGCACGGTATCCGGCGACGTTGCCCATGCGCGTGCCCGGCGCCTGGCTACGCCCGCCGTAAACGCGCTTGGGGTTTTCGCCGCAGGCCATCTTCAGGCCGTGCGGTGCGCCGGGAAACTTCATGTCCATGACGTTGCGCCCCGGGACGTTCTTCAAGGTCACGCCACGTCCGCCAATCAGGTTCGCGGACCCCGGCAGAATCTGCATGGACGTCACTCCGCCGGCGAGCGCGGTCACGAAGCCCGGGTCATTTGGCCAGACACTGTGTTCGGCCCATACCTCGGCGGTAACGGGCGCGGACACTTCATTGCCGTCCGAATGCGACTCCGTGCCAGGAGACGCATAGACGCCGAGATGCGAGTGCACGTCAATGATGCCCGGCGTGACCCATTTGCCGGCAGCGTCGATAATGTCGGCGTCGTCATCCTCGAGGTCGACGCCCACCTCGACGATCTTGCCATCGCTGATTAGCACATCGGCGTCATCGAGTCGTTCGCCGGTGCCGGTCAGAACGATTGCGCCGGTGATGAGCGTCGTTTTTCCCGGCATCGCCTCATAGCGACTCGAGAACGGCGTCGAGCCACCGTCGTCCGCATCTTCGCCACAGGCGCCAAGAATCAAGCTTATGGTCGCGAGCGCGACAATTTTTCTGTTCAATGTAATCCCCCCATCAGGCGCAAGAATAGCAAGAACCCGGTACCGGGAGGACAATGTGTTTTATTATCCAATCTGGAACAGGCCCAGCGCAGGATACGTGACCATGAGGCGTCGCTTATTAAAGACCATGATGCTCTTAGCGCTGTTAACCGTCGCGATCGCGGGGTGCATGCGCGACAAGCATACCGAGGTTGCTCCGATGACGCGGTATTCCTTCGAACATAACGGGCTCGAACGAGAATATTTCGTTTTCCTGCCATCGAGTTATGCGAACGGCGTACAACACCCGGTCGCCATTTTCATGCACGGCTACGGCGGCAGCGCCACGGGAACCGAGGCTGAAGTCACCAACGGACTGACCAGGTATGCGGAGGAATTCGGCTACATCATGGTATTCCCGCAGTCGACATGGTTCATGTCGGATGGCGCGCCGGACGAGCGCTGGGAGGTGACCTCGTGGAATCATATTTCTGACGGATTCGACAGAGGACCGGAGGGCCCGATTTGCGCGGCCGATGCAGAACCCGCTCCATGCCCCCCGGAGTGTGGCACCTGCGGCAAGTGCGGCTGGGCATCGTGCCACGATGACGTTGGCTTCCTGAAGGAGTTGATTGCGCGCATCGCGTCGGACTTTAGCGTGAATACAGGGCGCGTCTACGTCTCCGGTTTTAGCAACGGCGCCATGATGGCCAACCGAATCGCTTGCGAAGCGTCTGACCTGTTGGCCGGCGTGGCACTGATCGGCGGACGCGTCGAACCAGGGTTTGAATGTACGCCAGGTACTGCGCTGCCCCTGCTGCAAATTAACGGGGGCGAGGATGAAACGGTTCCTTCAGACGGGCGCGTCAGCGATTCCGGCTATTTCTATGCAAGTACGCGCTCAATAGCGGAAACCTGGAACGATGGCGCCGAGTGTGCGGCTGAAACACGTGAATGGGCGTCGCCGACAATGGCCGGCGAATCGGTGCAATGCACAATCGCTTGCGCTGAAAGTAATCGTGAGTCGATCGATTGCCTTTGGCCGGAAGGAGACCACCGGTGGCCGGGAACGCCGGGCTTTCGCGGCAGCAATGGTTATTGTGTCAGCGAATTACAGGCCGCGAGCATGCCGGAGCAAACCATCTGCATCGAGCCGGATAGAAGTCAGGAGAACTGGGGCTCCCGCCTGATGTTCGAGTTCTTTGACCGGCATCAATGACATCGTTAGACCCTACGGGCGCAATGATGGACGTGGCCGAACTCGACAGCCTGCGCATCGTCCTCGACCCGATCGGGCAAACGGGCGTGGCGCTGGCATTGATGCTCGTCATGTTCAGTGTTGCACTCGGGCTTCGTGTCGACGATTTCCGCTTCCTGCTGGACAAGCCTTTATTGTTTCTGGGCGGAGTTGTGGCGCAGGTGCTTGTGTTGCCGCTCGTCACGTTTGCGTTAATCCTCGTCCTCGTGCCCCCGGCATCGGTTGCGCTCGGCATGATCGTGGTTGCCTGCTGCCCGGGGGGAGCGGTATCCAACCTGATGACGTATTTGTCCCGCGGCAACGTCGCGGTATCGGTCGCATTGACGGCGACGTCGAGCATGCTGGCCGCTATCCTGACGCCGGCGTCGATTCTGTTCTGGTCACATGCCTACGAGCCGACGTCGACGCTTCTCAAAACGCTGGATGTGAGTCCGTATCTTTTCCTTGCACAAACGACATTCTTGCTGGCTGTACCGTTAGTGCTCGGAATGACGGTCGCCGCGAAAGCGCCCGATGTGGCCGAGCGGATTCGCCGGCGAGCCACCTTGCTCGGAAGCTCGGTGCTGGTCGGCGTTATCATCTACGGCATCCTGTACTTCTTCGACATACTGGTCCCGGTATTGTCCGTGATCGGTATCGTCGTCGTCATTCACAATGCGGTCGCGTTCGCGACGGGCGCTGCGGCGGGAATGTTACTCTCGCGCCTGTCCGCGACACGCAGGGCGCTCACGTTTGAGATAGGAATACAGAATTCCGGGCTTGCGCTTGTTATCCTGCTCAGCCAGCTCAAAGGTCTGGGCGGCGCTGCCGCGATGGCCGCTGTCTGGGGCGTTTGGGATTTGATCGCCGGCGGCTTGATTGTCGGGCTGTTTCGTATATTGGATAACAAAAGGCAACTGCATTGGCAGACAGGACAAAAATAGATCCGGACGAGTTTCGCCGCGCGCTCAGCTACTTCGCGACGGGCGTTTCAGTCGTTACGACCCTCGATGCGCGAGGCGAGAAGGTTGGCATGACGGTTAGCAGTTTCAATTCGGTGTCACTCGATCCGCCGCTGATTCTCTGGAGTGTGGGCCTCGATTCACAGAGCTACGACGTCTTTACGGAGGCGGAGCATTTCGCAGTGCATGTGCTGTCGATGGATCAGAAGAACCTGTCGGATCGTTTTGCACAGCGCGGTGGAAATAAATTCGCCAGTCTCGACTGCATCGAAGGCATGCACGGCGTACCAATACTTCCCGATTTCCTCGCGTGTTTTGAGTGCAGTACCGAACACATTTACCCCGGCGGCGATCACAAGATCATTGTTGGTCGCGTGCATCGCTTTGAGGAACGGGATAACGACCCGCTTATCATCCATCGCAGCCAGTTTCTCGGAATAGAAGAACCGTCCTAGAGGGAGTCACAATCTTCGCGGAAAGGTCTAAAGACTATTGAGCTGCGGGGCGGTAAACACCAGGAACAGGCCCAGTAAGATACCCAGTCGGTAGCCCCAGTCCTGTGATCTCGCAACCGGTTCTATGTGGCCGCCATGGTCGTGGGTGACTCCGAAAGCCACGACGTGAATCAGCGAACCGGACACGAAGGCCTGCAGGTAGGCGATGCTCCTGGCTTCCGCCAGTTCCACCATCGGTCCGCCAAGGATATAAGAAGCGGCCGTCGCGATGCTGATTGTCGCGAATGCGGCGATCGCGACCGGCAGGCCGAGATTGGGTCGCAGTGACCACCAGATCGCCATACCAACAGGGAGCCTGTGCAATATCACCGCGTGCGCGAGATCGTCTCCTTGTGCCGGCAGCAGGGCAATGCCATCAATGAGGGCATGAACGATCAGTCCCATGGCGGCAACAATCAACACGAGGATATGCGCTTCGTGCAGCGCACCGCGAAAACCACGTTCGATGACGATGGGAAACGCGATGCCGAATGTGAGGAATGCAATGGCCAGGGTGCCGCCGGTCGTCAGCGCTTCCGGAATAATATCGACGCAGATGATTCCGGCGATCGTGATGAATATGAAACCGTCGAGAATCTGCCGTGCGACGTGGTTTCGACGGCCCAGCGCGTAGATGATCGGGCCGAGCAGCAATGCGGTAATGCTGAGTATCAGGTTCATAAAATTTAGAGCCAGGGTCTGGCGGCTGTGATGGTGCCCGGCCTGCGGTTAGAATACACGAATGACTATGGAAAGGATGGTTATCCGACTCTTTCTTGCGTGTGCCGCATCGATGTTCCTGGGGGAATCTGCTATCGCGCACGGTGGCGTCGTTCAGGAAGAAGATCTGTGTGTCATCAAAGTCAGTTTCCTGCGTGCACATTTCAAAGTTTATCAGCCACTCGTCAGTAGCCATGAACAATTTTGTGAGGATTTGCCGGTGGCGTCGGAAAGTGTGTTCGTTATGGAGTATCAGCACGACGCGCTTGCCACGATGCCCATCGACTTCCGGATCATTCGCGATGTGACGGGTCTGGGCCGATTTGCGCGCATGGAAGACGTCGAAAAGATCGACGATCTCGATAGTGCGACCGTCTTTTACCAACCAGCTCTCGTCGAGCCTGATGTATTCACCGTCATGCATGAGTTTGACGAAGAGGGCGACTTCATCGGCATTGTGTCGGCGACGCAGCCCGACACCAATAAGGTTTATGCGGCCGTGTTCCCGTTTGAAGTGGGATTCACAGGCATTGGTTACTGGCCATTCTTCATCGTCGTGCTGGTGCTGCTGCAACTGCAGTACCTGGTCATGAGTGGGCGGCTCAAGCGCTGGATGAAGGGCCGATCGTCAAGCGCCGCGGTCGCGCTCCTGCTCTGCGCCTTTCTGATCGCGCCTGCAGGCTTCGTTCTTGCCGAGGATGGCGGCCTGCGCGTGACGTATTCGCCAGTGGCCGGTCCCCTCGAAATCAATCGAATTCACAGCTGGGTTTTGCATGTCGAATCTGTTGGCGGCGCGCCGATCGAGAATGCAGACATCGAAGTAACTGGCGGCATGCCGGAACACGATCACGGCCTGCCCACGCAACCAAGAGTGACGACTGAACTGGGCAACGGTGACTACCGACTGGACGGCGTACGGTTTCATATGCGTGGCTACTGGGAAATAACAGTGACGGTAACGACCGAAGAAGGTTCGTCGGTGGTCGTCATACCCGTGCAGTTGTGAAGCCAACAATTTTCAATATCGGCGTCGCTCTCGTCGTCGCTGCGGCGATCA
>JABDNG010000049.1 GCA_013001045.1 Woeseiaceae bacterium
GCATTAACCGGGGGGCTGTCCACCGAAATAACGCCGACCGTACCGTCCAATTCATATTTGACCACATCTGACATGCTGACTCCTTTGCAAATGACGGCACACACTGTAATGTAATGCGACCGGCCAGATTCAACCGTACTTGGATATTACGACGATGTACCGGCAACTCACAGAGCAGGCGGAAAGATATTTGCGCTCGCTGTACCAGCAGGACGATATTGCCGGGCAGCTGAAACGCAAACTCGCGGAATTGATGGCCTCGGGTGAAGCGAATGCGGATGCCGCTTGCCGGGCACTCAAGCTTAGCCGCCGCACCCTGCAACGCCGACTCAAAGCCGAGAAAACCAGCTTCCAGAAAATCCTGAAAGAAGTTCGCGCCGAATTGGCCGTCAACTACCTGCGCGACGCGCGCCTCAAGTCGCTCGAAATCGCTATGCTGCTCGGTTATTCGAACATCAGCACGTTCACGACGGCGTTCAAGTCCTGGTACCACGTGCCACCCGCCGAGTACCGGCAGAAGTTTCTCGCGATCTCGTAAGCTCTACCACCCCCCCGCAATGATGGCGACCACGGCCATGTCTTTCTTGCTCCCGCTTACGCGATGTCGCTTCGCAAGACATCCCCGTACTCGTCACCGTCGTCTGTATCGTGCGATGTGAGGCCATCGAACGATGCCGCGAGGGCACGTAGGATGATTGTAGGGGAGCCGAGCGGCCAGCGACGTACGTCGTCCGCTTGCCTCGACCAGCACGTTGGATCAGCGGCGGTGAGTGCCGGGGTGTCTCACAAAGCGAGTTTGCGAACCTCGGCCCCGCCCGACGGGAGCAGCTGTCCGAGCGACTGAGATTCCCCGGCGATCGACGCCGCGGTCGGGTGCTCGGTGGTCGGGTCAGCTGGCCTTGCGGATAACTCCTGCCAGGTCACGAACGACCTTACCGACAATACCCAACGCCTCACCCAGCAAAGCCTCGCCGATTGTGAGTGCCGGCAGGAAGCGAATGACGTTGCCGCGCACACCACAGGTCAGCAGGATGACGCCCTGCTTTGTGGCTTCGGCGGCGATGGCTTTGGTTAGATCGGCATCGGGCCGGTCCGCGTCATTGTCCGCCACAATCTCGATGGCGCACATGGCGCCCGTAATTCGAATATCGCCGATGCAGCTGGTATCTGCCTTGAGCTGTTCGGCCCAGGACCTGATTTGCTCGCCGATCGCGTTGGCCTTGTCGCAAAGCCGTTCGTCTTCGATGACATCAAGCACAGCGAGACCGGCCGCGCAGCCCAATGGCGATCCCGCATAGGTTCCGCCGAGACCGCCGGGCTCAACCGAGTCCATGATGTCGGCCTTTCCGATGACACCTGACAGCGGGAAGCCGCCCGCGAGGCTCTTGGCGACCGTAACCAGATCGGGCTCGACGTCTGCGTGTTCAACCGCGAACATTTTTCCGGTGCGGCCGAAGCCGGTCTGTATCTCGTCCACGACCATGACGATGCCATGCTCGTCGCAGACCTTCCGCAGTATCTCGATAAACGCCGGCGGTGCCGGATAAAACCCGCCCTCACCCTGCACAGGCTCGATAATCATGGCGGCGACGCGCGATGGCTCGACATCTGACTTGAACAATTTGTCGAGCGCCGCGAGCGAACCTTGCATCGACACACCGTGATAATCGATCGGAAACGGAATGTGAAAAACCTCTGCGGGGAACGGCCCGAAACCGACTTTGTACGGCACAACTTTTCCCGTCAGCGCCATGCCCATCATCGTGCGGCCGTGAAATGCGCCAGAGAATGCTATAACTGCACTTCTGCCCGTGTAGCGGCGGGAAATCTTGATCGCGTTCTCAACGGCCTCAGCGCCGGTAGTCAGGAACAGCGTCTTCTTCGGCGTGGGTCCCGGAGCCAGTCGATTGAGCCGGGCTGCCAGGCGCACGTAAACATCATAGGGCGTGACCTGGAAACAGGTGTGGCTGAAGCGCTCGAGCTGCGCTGCAACGGCGGCAACGACCCTGGGATGATTGTGCCCGGTATTTGTCACGGCGATACCGGCTGCCAGATCGACATAGCGATTTCCCTCGACGTCCCAGATTTCGGCGTTCCGCGCCTTGTCGGAAAACACCGTCGTCTGCGTACCGAGGCCCCGAGGCGTCTCGGCCTCCCGTATCGCCAAAAGTTCTTTGTTCGTCGTCACCGGATATCTCCAACAAGATCAGTCTGATAGGGCTGCGCCACAACCTGGCATGGGGCCGCGCCTTGCCATTGTCGCATCCTCGCCACCGGTAGGGTCAATAGCCGAAATCTGCCATAAGCCAGGAGCCCTCCAGGGCAAGCCGCGCCGTGCTTTTTAGGATATGATTCGCGGCTCATTTCAGGAGGACCAGACATGCTCGAGAAGCTCCAGTTCTATATCGACGGAAAATGGGTCGACCCCGTTGAGCCTCGAACTCTCGATGTAATTAATCCGGCCACCGAAGAGGTGTATGGCCGCATCAGCCTGGGCTCTGCCGCGGACGTCGACAAAGCGGTTGCCGCAGCAAAACGCGCTTTCGAAACGTTTTCGACCACGAGCCGCGAAGAACGCATGGCGTTATTGCAATCGATCCTCGATGTCTATGCCAGGCGTTACGACGACGTTGCCGAAGCAATAATGGACGAGATGGGTGCCCCATGGGCGCTGGCCAAGAACGCGCAGGCGGCCAGCGGCCCGCAGCACATCGAAGCCGCGCTGAAGGCGCTAAAAGACTACGAATTCGAAGAGAGGATCGGCACGACCCTGGTGGCCAAGGAGGCGATTGGCGTCTGTGGCCTGATTACGCCCTGGAACTGGCCCATTAACCAGATCTCGGTGAAGGTCGCTCCGGCCCTGGCAGCGGGTTGCACGATGGTGCTGAAACCGAGCGAAATAGCCCCGTTTGACGCCATTATTTTTGCCGAGATTCTCGACGAGGCCGGTGTTCCACCGGGCGTATTCAACCTGATCAATGGTGACGGACCCGGGGTCGGTAGCGCATTGAGCGGCCACCCCGATATTGCAATGGTCTCGTTCACCGGCTCGACTCGCGCTGGCGTGCTGGTTGCCCAGAATGCAGCGCCCAGCGTGAAACGCGTGGCGCAGGAACTGGGTGGCAAATCAGCCAACATCTTGCTCAATGACGCCGACTTCGAGAAAGCTGTCGCATCCGGTGCCGGCGACATGTTCGAGAACACCGGCCAGTCCTGCGATGCGCCGTCACGCATGCTGGTACCACGTGACCGCATGGACGAAGCCGCGGCAATCGCGATGAGAGTCGCCGCCGAGACGAAAGTTGGCAATCCGCGCGAAGACGGTGTCGCCGTCGGCCCGGTCGTGTCCGAGCTGCAGTGGAACAAGATCCAGGGGCTCATCCAGAAAGGAATCGATGAAGGCGCAACACTGGTCGCGGGTGGCACGGGTCGGCCCGACGGGCTCGACAAGGGTTACTACGTGAAACCAACCGTGTTCTCGGATGTCAGTAATGAAATGACAATCGCGCGCGAAGAAATTTTCGGCCCGGTCTTGTCGATTATTCCCTATGACGATGAAGATGATGCCGTCCGCATTGCCAACGACACACCCTACGGCTTGTCGGGTTACGTCTCGTCGGCGGACCTGGAAAGCGCACGTCGTGTCGCATCGAAAATGCGTACCGGCATGGTTCATATCAACGGCGCGTGGCTCGATTCCGCGGCACCGTTCGGCGGCTTCAAACAGTCTGGCAATGGTCGCGAATGGGGCGCGCATGGCATCGATGAATTCCTCGAGGTGAAGTCGATTTACGGCTACGAGATGAGAAAGAAATCATGAAACGGACTTCCATACTTCTGGCGTGCGCGACAGCGTTGTTGCTCGGCGCGTGTGGAAGTGACTCCAGCCTGCCGGTACCGACGGGCAAGGCCAGCATTCGGGCAATCAATGCGATGCCATCCTCCAACCAGTTCAGTTTCTTGATCGAAGAACGATCGATTGGCACGGCTGCGTATGCGGCGGCAACCTCGATCGCCCGTTACGACGACCTGGAGTACACTTTTAATATTGACGTTTTATTTGCAGGGGAATCGTCATCTCGCCGCATCGCGTCGCAATTCATCGATTTCGAAGCAAACAAGGAATATACGTTACTGGTCAGCGGCCCCTTGTCCGGCCCGACGCTTACCTTGTGGACACGGGATGAGCGCGCCTTTGACGAGGCGGATACCGTGTTCGAGGCAACCTTCGCGCATGCGTCTGCGTCGCTGGGACCGCTCGACTATTACTTCGCTGACCCGTCCGTAACGCCGGCACTCGGCAACCAGGTGGCGACGTTGTCGTTTGGCGAAATTTCCTCGACAACCGACTATTCCGGAGGCGATTTCGTACTGACGATAACCGAGGCCGGCAATCCGAACGCGGTCGTCCACGTATCGGACACCACGACTTTTCCCGCCCGGGGGGCTTTCCTGTTACTGCCGTTC
Source organism: Woeseiaceae bacterium (assembly GCA_013001045.1). GTDB lineage: Bacteria > Pseudomonadota > Gammaproteobacteria > Steroidobacterales > Woeseiaceae > UBA1847. The sequence goes on from JABDNG010000049.1 coordinate 4,468, forward strand.
GATAGCGGTATTGACAATACGGCGCCGATCATCGTGCGCGCGCTCAACAGTCTCGGCAACAGTGCGTCGTTGCCCGATCTGCGGTTTGCGCCGACTATAGAGTTTGTTAATGCCTCGATGGATCTCGGGATATCCGACATCTATGACGACGAAGCACTGACCTCGCTGCGCGTTGCCGATCACGCATACGGTGACGTGTCTGCCGAACTCGACATAGCCGCTGCAACCAACACGTTCTATTACACGCCGGCCGGTGATACGACCGCGGTAACGCTCGAAGGAACATTATCGGCATTTGGTGGCACGCGTTATCGCCTCGTTGCCGCTGGTTCGGCAGGCGACATCACGGCGAATCTGTTCATTCCCGATCGCCGTCCGGTCGACTCACATGCCAAACTCGTACCGTTGCAGACTTCGAATAACTTCGATTTCCTGGATCTCTATGCGGTCGAGGCGGATACGGGAATCGAGGACGCTTTACCCGCAAGGGTGGGCCTGGGATCGGGTGAGGCTGCTTCTACGATCGCGCTCGCGGCCGGTAGTTACGACCTCTATGTCACGGAGTTTAACGACAAAGTCGTTTTGGCTGGGCCATACAGAATTGACGTTTCTGTACGCGATGTTATCGACATGATTGTCATCGACACCGTCGATCCTGCAGTACTGGATGCACTCTTCCTGTCAGGCGGACCGACGACCTGATTGGTGTATTCCATTCAGCGCGGCAGACATCTCTGCTGCGTTGAGGTCGCTGAGCGGCACCTCGAGCAGTGCTTCAATGCGCCAGCGCAGGCGCTCGTAGGCGGCATCGAAATCACCATCGGCCGCGGGGTCGGGAATACCCCAATGCACAGTGACGGGAGCGCCTTTCCAGAGCGGGCACGATTCACCGGCGGCGTTATCACAGACTGTAATGACAAGGTCGAAACTCGGTGCATCATCACCACTGAACCGGTCCCAAGACTTCGACTCGAGACCTTCGACCTCGTGGCCTTCCTTCCGCAGCTTGTCGATGGCGCCAGGATTGACGTGGCCGGTGGGATGACTGCCGGCGCTGAACGCACGCAACCGTCCATTGCCAAGTTCATTGATCAGAACTTCGCCGAGAATGCTTCGCGCGGAATTGCCCGTGCACAACACCAGAATATTAAACACGGCCGACATGTCGGCGATCCTATCATGGCCCGGCTTCACGCTCACTCAGCGGTAGCAGCGTCCACGTAGGCGGCCGGATCATTTGCCGCCGCTTCGTCGGTTATCGACTTGGCGTCATACATGGCCTGGTCGGCGACGCTTAAGAGATGCCACAGTTCTTCACCATGCTTCGGCATGAGCGAAATGCCGACGCTCGCCGTGCACTTGATCTCCTGTCCCTGGATGATATAAGCCTCGGATGCCGTTTGTACGAGTCGCTCGGCGATGCGCTTGACGTCATCCGTGCTGACGCCAGGTAATACGATCGCGAATTCGTCGCCGCCGAGCCGGCCGAGCGTGTCCTCGGGGCGCAGACAGAAGCCGAGCCGGTGGCCGAACGCCTTTAGCAGGGCATCACCCGCCTGATGACCGAAGCGATCATTAATTGACTTGAACTGGTTCAGATCCAGGTACAAGACGGCGCCCCGGCTACAGTTGCGAATACTGGCCCCGCCCTCCTGCTCGAACCCGCGCCTGTTCAGAATACCGGTCAGCGGGTCGCGCAAAGCGTCGGCCAGCATTTTGTCTTCGTTACGCTTGCGCTGTGTGATATCGACGAGCGTTACCGAAAAGTCCTCACCGACGGGCTCGGCCACGATTCGAAGCCAGCGCTCACCGTCATCGCCCCAGGCGGATGCTTCGAAACTGGTCTGCTTCATCGGTTGGTCGTGCGCCCCGAAATGATCCAACAAGCGCTTCGGATCGAGCTGTTCGAGCTTCTCAAGCGGCATGCCAACCAACGTTCCTTGCCCATCACCGACAAATGCTTGCGCCGACCGGTTTGCAAAAACGCAACGAAACTTGTGCTTCGGATCGCCGTCGTCGCGCCGGAATCTCAAGATGCCGTTCGATGAGGTTTCGATCAAGGTGCGAATCAGGTGCTCATTGTCCGCCAGCTGGCCTTGTACCTTGCGCCGTTCCGTCACATCGCGACACACAACGACCATGCCCAGATCCTGACCCTTAGCACCAATGAGCGGCCCTACGCTAACTTCGTAAGTCGTGTCGGCGGTCATTTGCAAGGTCTGTGTGAGGTCTAGCTCGCGCGCCTGCTCGAGAATGGCACGCGCCGCCGGATAATCCTCCCACAACTTGCCGCCGATCAAGTCGTCTTCTTTTTCGCCCAGCAACTCTCGCGCTGCGTGGTTTGCACAAATTATGCGCTGCTCGTTATCAATGACGAAGATCGGATCGCGTACATGATTGAAAAGCGTTCGATACCCAAGCGGGCTAAATTCATAGACACGGGTCTTGACGCTGAGAAACGCGAAGAATGGCCACAGTACCGCTAACGTCAAGGCAGCGAACGGAAACTCGGGCGGACCCATACCCAGGAAGGTGTTTGCGACACTCATCCCGAACGGCAAAAGTCCGCACGCCATCAACAGCGATACGATCCTCCGGTGTGCCGGTGCGATCGACGACAACCGTGCCGCCAATGCGATTAGAGAATAGCCGATCGTGCCGTACAAAAACGGAGCATAGACTTTGTTATACCAGTAGTGGTCGGTGACGTCCGTAAACAAGACGCGTGTGTCGTTCTCGACGACGATCCAGAGGATATTGTGAACAGAATTTGTCAGCGCCAGGCCGGTCGTCGCAACCGGAATAATAGCCAATATTGCGATGACCAGTGGATGGGGTGGTCCGACCGTATACTCGCGGTAAATAAGGTAGACGACGATCGGGATGAAACCAGCTGAAAAGAAACTGCAGACCTGGCCGATGTCATAAGAACGTGCGTCGGTGGCGCCATAGGAAAATGCGGCGCCCGCGATAAGGATCGCAAACAAGATCAGCAGAAAACTGATCATGCTGTTGGCGTTTTGCGGGCTCGAACGCGACACACGCACGGCCAGCCCCGCGTACGCCATGGCCGCGATGCCCAGGAGGGGCGGCAGAACCTGCTGCAAGACGTCCTGCATCAGCCTTTACCGTCGCCCGGCGCATGGATTCTTGTAAACATCCCGCCATGCTAGCGGCGTCCGGCACGACATAATGCGACCTGTTCCGCATTAACGTCGCAGCCACCGACAATTCGTCACATTTTTAGGCTGGATTGCCGCTCAGACGGCCCGAAGCCCGGGTCTACAGGCCATTGGCGGTATCGGCAACCAAGGTATCGACGACCGACTTGAGACTGTCTTCGACGCTGGCACCGGAAGCGCGCTCCAGTTCGTAGTCCCTGAGTTGCCGGTGGGCGCTCGTGCCACGCGACAAAATGTCCCTTACGCCCGAAATTTCCTTTTCGCAATTCAGCGCTTTGGCATCCTCGGCCACCAGGGAAAGAAGCTCGTCCAGCAGATCCTCGAACGGTACGACGGCCCCCTTGGCGAGATCGACAAGGCCTTCGTCGAAACTGTAGCGCATTGCCCGCCAGCGGTTTTCACGAATGAGCATGGGCGTATAAAGCCGCCAACGTTGATTGCGTGTCCGTAAGCGATACAGCATGCGCATGATGCACATGAGCAACGATGCGAGCGCCACCGTGTCCTCGAGTCGCGTACAGACATCCATGATGCGAGTTTCAAGCGTCGGAAAACGGGCGCTTGGACGAAGATCCCACCAGATACGGGTCGAGTCCTCAATGAGCCCGGCGTCTATGAGTATGCTCACGTGTCGCTTGTATTCCGCGAAACTCGCGAAGCGTTCCGGCAATCCTGTTCTCGGCAGCGCATCGAATATCGTGAGCCGATAGCTTTTCAGTCCGGTGTCCCGACCTATCCAAAACGGCGACGAACACGACAACGCGAGCAAGTGCGGCAAGAAGTACGACAACTGATTCATCAGGTCGATGCGCAACTCGTCGTCGTCGATGCCAATATGTACATGCATTCCGCAAATGACGAGGCGTCGTGCGGCACCCTGCATCTCGTGTGTCAGCTCATCGTAGCGTTCTTTCTTCGTATGTTTTTGCTCCGTCCAGCTCGAGAACGGGTGCGTTGACGCAGCGATGGGTGCCAGCCCGTGACGACCTGCCACTTCGATAACACTTCGGCGAAGATGCGCCAAGTCCTCATGTACTTCCTGTACGTTGCGGCACACTTTCGTGCCTATTTCGATCTGCGACTGCAACAGCTCGGCTGTAACCTGGGGCCCACACATTTCCTCAGCCTCGGCCATCAGCGTCTTTGGCGGATCGACGACGAGAGCGCGGCTCTCTTTATCGACCAACAGGTATTCTTCTTCTACACCGATCGTAAATGTCGGATGTTTCACGGCCATCCCCTGCCCCCTTTCTTCGCTTTCTACGCGGTTATTCGATTATTCTTCATGCCAAGGCGTTCTGGAATCGACGCAATTATCTTGTGCATGACTCCCGCTATTTCCGCGACGCCCGCCTCGTCATCGATTAGATCCTGACGAATTTCGATACCGACGTGCGGCAGACCTATTTCTTCGGCGTGATGATCGATCGTGAAATCCTGCGGCGCCTTGCCCGAATATGGCTCATTGTCACCGACGTAATAGCCGGCGGCACGGAAGCCCTCGAGAAATATCTGGCGGAGGCTTTCATCCTTGTCCCATAACACGCCGATTTGCCATGCGCGAGATTCGCCATTCAATACCGGCGTAAAGCTGTGAATGGAAATAAACGCCGGCGCGGGACCCAGACCTCGCAGCCGCTGCACCTGCTCGTCGATCGCGCAGTGATACGGCCAATACAAAGCGCTCGCACGCAGGTCTTTATCAGCCTGGTGCAGGTTGCGATTGCCCGGTACCAGAATGCCGTCGCCGTACTCCAGAAACGCGCCGGGATCCATGAGCTGTCGATTGCAATCCACAATCAGGCGGGAATAGTTATGAACGACGGCGGTAACACCAAGGCTTTCGGCGAGCGCCTCTGTCAATGGGCCGGCGCCGATATCGATGGCGAGGTGGCACCGACGTGCAAACGGGTCGAGACCCATGTCGCCGAGCGACCTGGGAAATCGACAGCTGGCATGGTCGCAAACCAGCAGAATCGGCTTATCGGCGAGTGCGCTGATGATTCGAAAGGGCCCCGGTTCATCGGTAGAAAGGAGTGTTGTGACTCTGTTTTTTTCGGGCCCGTCTGTCATGCCTCACCGTGAAAACACAGGATGGCCGTCAGTGTACCGTATCGGGGGCTTGGCGCCACCTGTGGCGACTGCTGATCGCCCTTAAGCCAGGCGCTGCTCGGATTCGTCCTCGTTCCAGGGATTGAATGCCGTGACCGGCGCCGGCCGCGCAATGTAATACCCTTGCGCGAATTCGACACCCAACGAACCCAGCTTTTGGAGCACCTGTTTGGTTTCAACGCGTTCCGCAATCGTTTCGATGCCCATCGCGTGGCCGACCTCGCGAATTGCTCTGACCATGCTCTCGTCGACAACATCTTCGACGACGTTGCGAATGAAGTGACCATCGATCTTGAGATAGTCGACCGGCAAGTTCTTGAGATAGGTAAACGACGACAAGCCGCTGCCAAAGTCATCCAATGAAAATTTGCAGCCGAGCTTCTTGAGGGCCTGCATGAAATGGATAACGCGAGACAGGTTCGATATTGCCGCCGTCTCTGTAATTTCAAAACAGATCGCGCCCTTCGGCAGGTCGTGCTTCTTGAGCTCATCGATGACGAATTCGAGGAAGCGATCCTCGCTGAGCGACGTTCCCGACAAGTTGATCGCCAGTGTGTAACGCGCTTCACCGGTCGTGCTTCGATCGGCCAGTTCGGTGAGCGCCTGTCGCACGACCCAGCGGTCGAGCGTCGACATGAGGTTATAACGCTCCGCGGACGGAATGAACTGATCCGGACTGACAAGATTGCCGTTTTCGTCGCGCATGCGCAGCAGCAGTTCGTAGTGACCGCGCCCCTTACCGTTCTCTTTGCCTATGCCGATGATCGGCTGGAAAAACAGCTCAAGGCGATTGTCTTCCACAGCACTCGTAATTTTCGAGACCCATTTCATCTCTTCATGGCGCATCGACGCGTCGCTGTCCTTATAGAGATGGATCTGGTTTCTGCCCATGTCCTTGGCTGAGTAACAGGCGACGTCGGCCGCACTCATGATATCTGCCGCATCGGCGCTTTCATTCGTTACGAGGACGATGCCTATCGAACAACGAATGGTTGTAAAAGAGCCCTGCCACTCGAAGCGGTAGCCTTCGATGGACCCACGAATACTTTCCGCGACTTCAATGGCGCGTTTTTCGTCACAGCGTTCGAGCAAAATGCCGAACTCGTCGCCGCCGAGACGGGACAGGATATCGGTGGAACGAATGCTTCCCTGAATCAGATCAGTCAGCTGGCGCAGCAATGCGTCGCCCGCATTGTGGCCGAACGTGTCATTTACGACCTTGAACTGATCGAGGTCGACATATAACAAGCCATGTGACTCTTCATTATCTTCGCGAACCGTGTCGAGCGCGCGGATAAGATGGTTCTCGAATTCACGGCGATTGACGAGCCCCGTCAACGTGTCATGCGACGCCTGGTAGCTCAATTGGCGAAAGAGGCGCGTCTCCTTGCTGACATCATGGAAGACCATCACGGACCCGATGATGTTACCGATACGATCGCGAATGGGCGCTGCGGAATCCTGAATCGGAATTTCGTCACCATCACGCGTCATCAGAATGGAATTCTCGGCAAGCGAAATGACGCGACCTTCCTTGAGGCAACGCACGACCGGGTTTTCGACCGTCGCACGCGTGTGTGCATTGACGATCATCATGATATCCGCGATATGGGCGCCTTTGGCAGTTCGCATAGACCAGCCAGTCAAGTCCTGCGCGACCGGATTGATGTAATCGACATTGCCATCTGCATCAGTGGTTACGACGCCGTCACCAATAGACTGCAGTGTAATCTGCGCCCGCTCTTTCTCCTCGAAGACGCGCGTCTCCGCATGTTTGCGATCCGTGATATCGGTGATGGTGCCCTCGTGCGCGGTGAGGTTGCCGGCATCGTCGTACATGGCACGCGAATTTTCCAGGACAACGATTGTGCTGCCGTCCTTGCGGCGCAAACGGTACTCGAAATTCTTGACGACTCCCTCAGCCGCCAGGCGCGCCAGGACGCGCTCACGATCGATCGGGTTCACGTACAGCACCGGTGTCAAGCCGGCCGCCTTGAGGTCGTCGACGCTGTCGAATCCGAGCATTTCTACGAGCGCCGGGTTAGCCGTAATAATCTCGCCTTCGCGTGTCGCAATGTAGACACCATCGATAACACTCTCAAACAGGCCACGGTAGCGAGACTCACTCGTACGCAACTTTTCTTCGTCCTGCTGGCGCCGAATTGCGATCCCGGCCAGTCGCGCCATGCGGCTCAATTGATCGATTTCGTCGGTACTGGGTGCGCGGCAACTATCGAGGTAGATATCCAAAGTGCCAATGACCCGACTCGCCGCGCCGCTAACCACGAATGACCACACCGCGTTGATGTCATGTTTTGCCGCTTCTTTGGCGGGTGACAACCAACCGGTATCCGACTGAATATCCTTGGTGACGCGGTCTTGTCCAAAATGCACGGCAGAGCCACAAGTGAGGCTCTTGGGGCCCACCTTGACGAAATCGAGGCAGAGTTTGAACGAGTCCGACAGGCTCGGCGCCTGGTCAATGGATAGGGTATGTTTTTGCTTGTCGAGCCGCATGATCGCGGCTTTGAAGCCATCGCCGATGGTTTCCGCGAAGCGGCAGATTGCCCGCATCGTTTTATCATGTGGCGTGTTCGCAGCGATCATTTCCAGCACTTTGTTTTGTGCGAAGGACAAAGCCTCGTCGCGTTTGCGCTCCGCAATATTAGTGATGCTGACCCGAAGGAGTCTCTTGTTATCGGATGGCAGGCAGCTGAAACGTACCTCACAGGGGATTTGCTTGCCTGCCGAGTCCTGGTGCATCCATTCAAAGGTCGGGTGTTCTCCAGCGAGCGCACGGTCGACCAGGCCGCGGCGTACACCGAACGAGGGCGAGCCATCAGGCTGCGTTTTCGGGCTGATCGCCTCCGGGCCTACCGATAGCAAGCGCGACCGCGAAAGATTGAACAACTTGCAGGCATTCTCGTTGGCATCGGAAAACTGGTTGCTGTCTACATCGAAGACAATGATGGCCTCGGGCGCATTCTCAACGAGGGCGCGGTACCGTTCCTCGTTTTCGCGCAGCGCGCATTCTGATTGCTTCCGCTCGGTAACGTCGCGGAGACTTATGACGAAGACCGGCTCCTCCTCCGTCGTCAGTAGCGTCGCATTGATTTCGGACGCGAAGGCTTCATCACCAGCTCGCAGTGCCTGGACTTCGCCTCCCCCCAGCTCAAGGTGGGTATCGTCGAGATCCGACATGTAGGGCGACAGGTAGTCTTCGAGCGACTGGTTCATTGCGCCTGGCAGTATTCGTGTGATGTTTGAGCCGATCAGCTCATTCTTTTCCACGCCGAAGTAGCGTGAACAGACTTTGTTGCAGTTGCGAATGACGCCGTCGGCGCCAACCGACAAGAGCGCCTCGGTAACGCTGTCCAGGATCGCTTCGATGGGGGTATCGTCTTGCAGCACACGCGACCGCACCGACTGGGCGATCGTCGCTTCCATTTTGTCATAATGCTGGTTGACTGATTTGAGGATTTCGAGGAAGTCCAGCTTCGTGATGCCGGACTGCTCGGTGGCTGCCTTGATCCTCTCCCTTAAACCCTGTCGCATTGGCCAGCTAATCCTGTAGCTTTGGCCGAATACAATAGATTCACGCGACGATTAAGTCTGTGACGCGACTCCAGTTTTGAATCTTTATTTGGGAAAGAATTCCCGTAAATATAGGTAGTAATCCTTAGAACCAGGTTGGGCACATTCTGCTTTTCTCCGCCAGGAGAAAAGCAGAATGTGCCCAGGAATCTACTCGACAGTTAAGACCCTGACAGCCTCATCGTTCTCGTCAAGTTGCACCTCGCCGTTTTCCTCCAGCTCTCGGCCACCGGTGCCGACCTGGATCGGAACGGCCATCACGCTCGACGTCGAGCCGTTCTCCGTCTCGACGGACGTCGCGACGTTCAGGTACATGCGCCCCTCACGCTGTGGCACGACCGTAACGCGCTGAGTAATGAAATCCTCATTCGCGGCCGGCGCGATCTCGATCCTTGACGGTTGAGCTTCGTGGAAGAGCATGGCGGACGCGTCGTTGAGCCGATAACTCACTGTGACCGGCTGCGACCCCAGTGTTGATGTCACGCGCAGCTCTACGGTTACCGGGCTGCCAACGATGGGCGTGCCAATTACTTTATAACTGACGCTAAACGGCGAACCCGGCTTGGCAACGGTTCCGTCGAACGTCGATTGTGGCTTGGCGGTGGCTTCAGGGGCTTCAACCGCTTGGGTCTCGTCGGCCGCCACGGCCTGCTCTTCGACGCTGCCGTTACCGCACGCTGACACGACGAAAAAAGCCAAAATAATCAATGCCATGTTTTTCGCTTGGTTCATAATATTCACCAGTAGGGCAGCCTCTACAAGGGGCTAACGGTTACGTCAAAACAAATTCGTTCAGGAAAGTCGCTGGAAGCACCATCGCCACCGTCGACCCGCTCATCCTCGTAACGCCATTCATGCAGATCGGCCACGTAGGTGCCTGCCGGCAACGTCCCGGTCGTAAAGACCTCGTTGTTTTCATCGCCGCTGATTCCGGCAGCTACGACTTGCCCGGCAGAATAGATAAACATGTCCGGATCGCTCTGGTCACGAATATCCACGGGTGGATCGGGCTGCGGATCAGATGTCGGCGGCGTTGCCGTCGTCGTATCGATCGTAACTGTGTAACTCGCAGGCGACGTCGTCGTGAACCTTAAGTAACGGTACTCCGCCAGCTTGTTGCCGTCACGACCTGTGTCGTAGTCGCTGTTCGTGCACAGATTGATCGTGCTGCCATCGAGAGGCAAATCCGTATACAGCGGCAATACATCGGGCGCCTGGTTCGGCGATGTCACCACGGCGCCCTGGCCGGACGCCCAGATGTCCAGATTGGTCGTATCGATGTTTTCGCGGGTCAGCTGCGTATCAACGAACATCTGTTGCGACATGCTCAGCATTGAACGCAGCTCGGTTGCAAAAGAGAACAGCGTCGTGAATGCTTCCGTGCTGGATTGCGGCCCTGTCATCGTGTCGAAAATCGGTCCGAAGCCGATGGAATCCGTATCGGTGCCATCGATATTTGTATCCCAAAGATCGTACAGGAACGTTGCCACGGACATTTCGTTGAACCAGCCCTGTGCGCCCGAATTGTTGAATTCCGTATCGATGCCGAAACCGCTGCTGGTGCCCGCGGCGCCGGTATCACAGTACTGTGGATCGTCCAGCGCCATGGCCGCCAGTGCCGTCGCCCAGCCTTCGCCGAACGCAAGCCGAGCATCGATGCGTTGGCCGATCGCGTGGGGTCCTCCAATCGAATCGGAACGCGAAAAAACGTCCTCGAAGTAATGCCCCCACTCGTGCATGGAGACGTGGTCATCAAACTCCTCGGTATCGACATCCGCGTCACCCAGAAGGAACAGCGAGTCAATGTCGCCACGATAGAATGACGATGGCAGTTCGCCCGCGTCGATATCCGACGGACTCGTCAGTGTGTTGTTGACACTCCAGAACGCATCCATGGGTCCGAAAACGGCATTGGCGTCGGCCGTAAGCACCAGCTGCATGCCCGAATAAATGGCATCGAGAATCGCGAATGGCGCCGCAGCACGAGGACCCGTGTAGGAGCTGCCGGCCCAGCCCGTCGTCGCGGTAAGGTTCCTGGTGACGTCGGCACTGCCCGTATTGAAGGTGGCGCCATCGACGACGTAGAGCGGTCGGTTGCCCAGCGGTGGCCGGTCTTCAATTGGCTCGGAGGTATCGACATTGTCGCGCACTTCGACATCCCAACTCGGTGAGCCCGATCGCTTGAGTTCGGCCCGGATGCGCAGCCGCACGTCGAGGTTTGCGGCGACGTTACTGAAAGCAAAGTCACCGTTGTCGGCCGCGACCATTGAATCGAGCACGTTACCGGTAGCGTCCTCGATGAGCTGTACGGTCGCCGCGCGAATGGGGCGCGTCTGTATCGAGCTGAAATTCAGCCCATTGCAGTTCGCGTTTGGCGGCACGAATTCATACTGCGCCTTGCCCGACACCGTCACCGCGGCGAGCGCCTCATTTACCGTGATGTCGACCGTGTCAGTAACAATCGCCGTGCCATCGCTGACAGCAAGCTGGAATGTGAGTGTTTCGCCACTCGCGCCAACGGCGGGCGCGTCGAAACTGGCAGTCGATGCATTGCCATTCGTAATCGAAACGGACGTGCCGACCGTCTGTGTCCAGGTGTAAGTCAGAGTGTCGTTGACGTCGGGATCGCTGCTGCCCGTGCCGTCGAGCGTTACGCTGCTTTGTTCCGTAACTGACTGATCGACTCCCGCATTCGCAATCGGCGCCCTGTTTGTCGCGCCTCCTCCGGGCGCTGGCGATCCCCCGCCACCACCGCAGGCTGCGAGCACGAGGCATGATGCTACGATCACGACATTCTTCAAGTTAAATTTCAAATCCATTGCTAGCGAATACCCTTGGTCTCGGTAGTGGGACAGTCGGTGACCCGACCCTTGCAATTCTAACGGTCAAATCTGAACGGGACCACAACCCGAAGCGTCCGCTGACCGCGACACGCCCCCCGGATTCAGTCACACCGCAGAGTGCGAAACAAGTCCATATTCCCATGGACAAGTATTGATAGACTTTGTCCTGTTTAGTGCCCACGCGGTTCACATTTTCGGCGAAAAAAATTCGCCATGGAAAAAACGTATGAAAAACAAGAACATATTAGTCACCGGTGGTGCCGGCTACATTGGCAGCCACGTCGTGCGGCAGCTTGGCGCGCAGGGCGAGTCCGTCATTACGCTCGATAATCTCACCACGGGCTTCGAAGGCGCCGTGACAGCGGGCGAATTAATCATCGGTGATACGGGCAACGCCGCACTGCTTGAGAACATCTTCGCTGAGCATGACATCGACACCGTAATGCACTTCGCCGCACACACAATCGTGCCGGAGTCAGTGGCCAATCCGCTGAAATATTATCGCAACAACACCGCGTCAAGCCGCACCTTGCTGGAAGCAGCGGCGAATAACGGTGTGAAGAATATTGTGTTCTCATCGACGGCGGCGGTCTACGGCATCCCCGAAGGTGGCAAGGCGTCGGAAGACTCGCCGACACAACCCATCAACCCCTACGGTACCTCGAAACTCATGACCGAGTGGATGCTGCGCGATCTCGCCGCCGCCGGAGGACCCAACTACGTTGCACTGCGTTACTTCAACGTTGCGGGTTGCGAACCCACTGGCACCATTGGTCAGTCGACACCCAAGGCGACCTTGCTCGTCAAGGTCGCCTGCGAAGCCGCGACGGGACGCCGTCCGGGTGTCTCGATTTTCGGCACCGACTACCCGACGCCGGATGGCACCGGCCTGCGCGACTATATTCATGTTGAAGACCTGGCCTCGGCGCACCTCGATGCGCTGACCTATCTCCGCAATGGCGGCAGCCCTACCGTATTGAACTGCGGGTACGGACATGGTTACAGCGTGCGAGAGGTTCTCGCCGCTGTTGAAAAAGCCAACGAGGCCCCACTGACGATATCGGAACAACCGCGCCGTGCCGGAGACCCTCCCGAACTCATCGCTGTCGCAAAACGCGTGCACGAGGTACTGGGCTGGGAGCCGAAGTTCGATGACCTCGACACAATTGTACGAACGAGCCTCGCGTGGGAGCGCAAGATCGCGGCGCAGGACCCGTCGGCGTACTGGCCCGCCTGAGGCCTCCCCTTAAGGACTATTGCCTGCACGCGAGTGCTACACTTTCCCCATGAAACTTCGCCGCCCAAGATCGCTTAACGGACTGATTCTGGTCGGTTTCGGGTTTGTTGCCCTGCCTCTGCTCATCGCCGTGCTCTGGGCGCTCTTCAGCCTCGACCGCGTCGCCGAGCAAAGCGAACTACTGGTTTCAGTTGGCATTTCCGCCGCCGAGAACAATCGCCGCCTCGAACAGCAACTGAGCGAACTCGAACGCGTTGCGCGCCAGTACCAGGTGCTGCAAAACCCGGATAGCCTGCAACTGATGTCGCAAGACCTCGACTCGCTCGAAGCACTGCTGAAAGACATGACACCTTTGCTCGAGCAGGCGGCTGCAGTCGGGCTAGCCGCATCGGTCCGCGATGGCGCGCGGAGCATCATTACGACATTGTCGGACACAAGTCTGGACGAAGAGACGCTCGCGGCCACCATCGCCGAGTTCTCTCCACTGCGACAACGCGTTGCCGAACTGACCGGTGTGCTGACCGCGTTCGTCGATTCCGAACTCGGCGAACTTCAGGATACGGCCCGCAATGCACAACGGTATTCGGCCTGGCAAGTGGCGGCGCTGGTGCCCGCCACTTTGATTCTAGTCGCCATTTTTACGTTGCTTGTAGCACGGCCCATTCGCCAGATCGATGAAGCCATCGGACAGCTCGGTGAAAGCGGTTTTTCTAAACCGATCGAGATTAAAGGTCCGACGGACCTCGAGCGCCTTGGCCGCCAGCTCGAGTGGCTCCGTGTTCGTCTGCTCGAACTGGCGCAGGAAAAAAACAAGTTTTTGCGCCACATGTCGCATGAACTCAAAACGCCACTCGCCAATATTCGCGAAGGCACTGAGTTACTTCTGGATGGCTCGGTGGGTGATCTCGACGGCTCACAGCGAGAGGTGACCAACATACTGCGCGTAAATGGCATGAAGTTGCAGCAGCTCATCGAAAACCTGTTGTCATTCAGCGCATGGCAGACCAAGAGCGAAGTGTTGACGTTAACCGATTTTGCATTGCGCGCCCAGATCATTTCTATCGCAAAATCGCAGCGACTGGCACTGCAAGCGGCCGATATTCAACTCAAACTGGAAGTTGACGACATCATAGTGAACGCCGATCAGGACAAGATACGCACAGTGCTCGATAATCTCCTGTCGAACGCGATCAAGTTCACGCCGAGGGGCGGCCTGATTACCGTTCGCGCGAGCTGTATGCCGAGAAGTTTCGTTCTGGAGTTCGGCGACACAGGGCCTGGCATTCCGGACGAAGAAAGCCCGCGAATATTCGATGCCTTCTTCCAGGGTCGACGCGAGCAAGGCGGCCAGGTGGGCGGTACGGGCATCGGGCTGTCCGTGGTGCTCGAGTGCATTCAGGCTCATGACGGATCGGTTGAGTTGATCGACTCGGACGAGTTTCCGGGCGCGCATTTCAGAATCCACATTCCACAGGCGCGCGATGTGGCACAGCAGAAGATGGCCGCGAATGCTTAAGATACGGCACACCAGGAGGGCGCATCGAATTGCACTGATCACGGTGATCGTGGCGACCGTGGCCGGCTGTGCGCAGATGACAGACTGGCTGAAGGGTCGCCGCACGGCGACCGCCAGTGACTCGATTATCCTGGGCGCGCCCGAAGCGGAATCCTACCTCAAAGAACTCTACGAGCTCGCTGCTGGCGATCCGGTGACACAGGCAGAAATCTTCGCGGATGCCGAGTCAACGGCGCTGTTGACACCCGGTCCGAACACCCAGCTGCGCCTGGCGCTGGTACTCGCAACGCCGGGTCATGCCGAATCGAATCCGGTTGAGGCCCAGAGCCTGTTGCGTGAGGTTCTGGCGCAGTCGGCACTGCTGACACCGGCGGAAATATCGCTGGCCACTATTCACCTCAACAATGTCGAGCGATTCATCGTTGCCAATGCCGAGGCACGTCGCTTACGCGCGTCGAGTTCGCGAGCCGCACGCACAGAAGAGCAGGCAATCAACCAACGACTTCTGAACGTTGAGGCCGAGAATCGTCAGCTGCGCCAGGATCTCGAGGAAGCTGAAGACAAGCTCGAGGCCATCACATCCATTGAACGGTCTATTCGCGAACAGGAATAGTGGGCCCGCCAACCCTTGCCGCACCTGACAAATAGAACTAACCTGCTATTCCATGGCTGCAAAACAGACCCAGTACAGAGGCAGAATCCTGCTTGTCGATGATGACCCGGGATTACTGCGCTTATTGAGCATTCGACTCCGTGCCGAGGGTTTCGAGGTCGAGGCGGTCGAATCTGCGCACAAAGCGCTCGCCACCGTGAATCAATTCGGTCCGGACCTGGTCATCACCGATCTGCGCATGGACAAGATGGACGGCATCGGGCTGCTCAAGGAACTGCAAACGCGTTCACCCGGACTGCGCGTCGTGATCATTACGGCGCACGGCACCATTCCGGATGCGGTCACCGCCACACAGCAAGGTGCATTTGGCTTCCTGACCAAACCGATCGACAAAGACGAATTAATGACGCTCGTCGAACGCGCATTACAATTCTCCGGCTCTGTTGATATCGAAGAAGACTGGTCATCCGAAATCATCACGCGCAATCAGATGATGAAAGAGATCATGCAGCAGGCCAAGATGGTTGCCGCGACCGATGCGCGGGTGCTGATTACCGGTGAGAGCGGTACCGGTAAGGAGCTGCTTGCGCAAGCCATTCACCGGGCGAGTGACCGAAAGGGCAAGCCGTTTGTTGCGATTAACTGCAGCGCAATGGCCGAGAATCTGCTCGAGTCTGAATTGTTCGGCCATGAGAAAGGCGCGTTTACCGGCGCAACGCGCAGTCACGAGGGCCTGTTTCAGGCCGCCGAGGGCGGCACGTTGATGCTCGATGAAATCGGCGACATGCCGATGCGTCTGCAGGTCAAGTTGCTGCGCGTGTTGCAAGAGAGCCAGGTGCGTCCCGTCGGCAGCACCTCGGCGAAGCAGATCGACGTGCGCGTTATCTCGGCAACGCATCGTGATCTTAAGGACCTCATGGCGCAGGGCCGCTTTCGCGACGATCTTTACTACCGCCTGAACGTCGTCAACATCAATTTGCCAACGCTCGATGAGCGCCGCGAAGACATTCCGTTGTTGGTCGCGCATTTCCTGCAGTTGATTTCAAAAGAAGCGGGGCAGGAACGAAAAGTCTACTCGCCCGAAGCGGTCGAGATGCTCGTGACCGCCGAATGGCCGGGCAACATCCGGCAACTCTACAACGTCGTACGGCAAAACGTCGCGTTGTCACGCTCGCCGGTAATCAGTGGAGAACTCGTGCGGCAGTCGCTCGGCGAACACGCCGGCAAGCTCGCCTCATTCTCGGACGCGCGCGATGAGTTTACGCGCAACTACCTGTCACAGATCCTGCAAATAACGATGGGCAATGTGAGCCAGGCAGCGCGCCTTGCGAAACGCAATCGCACGGATTTTTACAAGCTACTCGCGCGTCACGACCTCAACCCCGATTCCTTCAAGTCTCGTTAAGGCGCGGCTTTTTTCGAATACCCGTCCGAATTCATACCGTACTTGTTAAGCAGGTCATACAAGGTAGGCCGCGTGATGCCGAGCATCTCCGCTGTCTTTGAAATATTGCCGTAGCTCTTGGTCAGCGCGACACGAATCGCTTTTGATTCGGCCCGCTGCCTCACTTCGCGAAGATTCAACGACTCAATGCCCTCATCGCCAACCTCAAGCCCGAGATCCATTGCCGTGACCATCTCGCCGTCGGCCATGATGACGCCGCCGCTGATCTTGTTCTCAAGTTCGCGAACGTTGCCGGGCCACGAATACGTTTCGATCGCCTGCACTGCATCGTCCGAAAAACCGTTTATCGCCTTCTTCTGTTGCTTGCGATATTTCTGCAGCAGGGTGCGCGCGAGTATGAGTCGGCCTTCTTCGCGATCGCGGAGCGGCGGGATGTTGATCGTGATTTCACTGACTCGGTAGTAAAGATCGTCGCGGAACCGACCTTGCTCGATCAAGACTTTCGGGTCTTGATTAGTTGCGCACACGACTCGGACGTCCACCGAGATTTCCTCCCGCCCCCCAACGCGTTCGAGCACACGCTCTTGCAGGAAGCGCAGCATTTTCGCCTGCAATGCCAACGGCATATCGCCAATTTCGTCCAGGAACAGCGTGCCACCGCTGGCCAATTCAACTTTGCCGATAGACTGCTTGTGCGCGCCCGTAAACGCGCCCTTTTCATGGCCGAATAACTCAGATTCGAGCAGGTTTTCCGGTATCGCCGCGCAGTTGATGGCAACAAAGTTGTTTTCGGCGCGCGGACTCAGGCGATGCAACGCGCGCGCGAGCAGTTCTTTACCAGTGCCGCTCTCGCCCAATAACAAGGTTGTCACGCCCGTCGGTGCAACCTTTTCGATCGTGCGACAAACGGCGAGCATGCCCTCGCTCGCCGCGACAATGCCGTCGAGGGGTGACTCATTCACCTGGCTTTGCAGACGACGATTCTCGCTCTCGAGTTCCGAGATATTGAATGCGCGATCAACAATGAGTTTCAACGTGTCGGTATCAACCGGTTTTTCATAGAAGTCGCAGGCGCCTCGTGCGATTGCACTCAACGCGTTCTCCTGGTCGCCGTTGCCTGTGACCACAATTACTTTGGTGTGCGGCGCCAACTTGAGCGTCTCCGCCAACGTTGCGAATCCTTCTTCGACGCCTTCAGACTTCGGCGGCAGACCGAGATCCTGCAGGACCACTGTGGGCTCATGGCGGCGCAATTCGATAATCGCTTCCTTGCGATTCTCAGCGGTATAAACCTCATAGTCCCCGAAGCACCACCTGAGCTGTTTCAGGAGACCGGGGTCGTCCTCAACGATGAGAAGTTTGCGGGCTTGCTCGCTCATGGTGTCCTTTGTGGAGGCAGAGACGCGTGGCTATCAAGCAATGGTGCCACGAAGCGCCACGCGTGTGCAGCAGATGGGTCACAGCAAGGGTTGTGCAGCCACTCCCACAAGACAGTATTGATCTCGTAAGTACTTAACGCAGTTGCGAATCATTCGTATTTAGATTAACGTTTGTGAAGCCTCTCGACAACATTACTGCAAAAGTCAATGGATACAGCAACTTACGCGCCCGCAGCCCTCTGCGTCGCCCTCCTCGTACCCACCCTCGCCCTGGCACAAAGCGAGGCTTCGGTGGGCGACGTCGAGGAAATCGACACGGTCACCATTATTGGCAGTCGCGGCGAGGCCGCAGACGTCCCTGGCTCCGCCCACGTGGTCGATACAGAGGAACTCGAGGTGTTTATCCAGTCGGACATCCTGCGGGTGCTGCGCACCGTACCGGGCGTCTACGTGCAGGAAGAAGAAGGCTTCGGATTGCGGCCCAATATCGGCATCCGCGGTTCCGGGCTGGATCGCAGCGCGAGGATCGCCCTCCTCGAGGACGGCGTGCTTGTTGCACCCGCGCCCTATGCGGCGCCGTCGGCCTACTACTTCCCTACGCAACGGCGCATGACGTCGTTAGAGGTCCTTAAGGGCCCCGCTGCCGTCGTGATTGGGCCGCGCACGACCGGCGGCGCGATCAACATGGTCTCGACGCCAATCCCCGAGGATACGGGCGGCAAGATCGACGTGCGATGGGGCGACCACAACACGCGCGATGCGCATCTCAATTTCGGCACGCGTGGCGAGCGTTTCTCGTGGCTCATGGAAACGGTGCAAAGCGCAAGTGACGGTTTCAAGCATATCGACGGGCCGGTCGGCGGCGACACGGGCTATGAGCTCAAAGACTACATCGCAAAAGTGCAGTTCGACAGCGATCCCGCGCAGGCCGTGTACCAGAGCCTGCGATTCAAAGCCGGCTATACCGACCAGAACTCGGATGAGACCTATCTCGGTCTGATCGACAACGACTTTGCAGCGCGGCCCAATCGTCGTTATGCGGCCTCCGCTGGCGACAATTTTGTCAGCGAGCACGAACAATATCAGCTCGCTTACGTGATTGATCCCGGCAACAACTGGCGCGCGAAAGTCACGGCCTATCGCAACGAGTTCGCACGCAACTGGTACAAATTACAGGCCGTGAACGGCACGAGCATCGGCAACGTTCTTGACGACGCGATCACGAACGCCGCCGAGTTTGCTTACCTGACGGGCGCGACCAGCCCCGATGATGCGATTACGAAGCGCGCCAACAATCGCACGTATTTCTCGCAGGGCATCCAGGCGCAAATCGAATGGGACTTCGGATTTGGCGATACGGAAGTCGCGCTGACCACCGGCGTGCGCGTCCACGATGACGAAGAAGATCGCTTTCAGCACGAGGATGCGTTTCGCATGGAAGACGGCGCATTGATACTCACGACTGCCGGTGCCCCAGGTTCGAATACGAACCGCGTATCGACGGCAGATGTTCAATCGCTGTTCGTCGACACAGAAATAAGGACTGGCCGCTGGATACTGACACCCGGCGTGCGATTCGAAGACATCGACATGCGACGGCTCGACTTCGCGACCGTTGACCCCACGCGCAGCGCAGGCCCGACGCGTGTCCGCGAAAACTCGACCTCGGTCGTGATTCCGGGCATGGGCGCGCTCTATCGTCTGAACGATGAGTGGCGACTGCTGGCGGGCATGCACAAGGGATTCAACCCGCCGGCGCCCGGCAGCACCGCGAACGAAGAAACGAGTCTGAATATCGAAGCCGGCTTGCGCTTTGACAGCGGCAACCTGAACGTCGAATCGATCTTCTTCAGGAACGATTACGACAACCTTGTCGGCACCGTAACGGAGTCTACCGGCGGCGGTGGCGAAATCGGCGATCAGTTCGACGGCGGTGAGGTGCTTGTCAGCGGCCTCGAGCTCAGCACGGCTTACAGCTGGTCGTTTGGCAACATCGACGTGCCGGTTGGCCTGCAATACACGTGGACGAATAAAGCCGAATTCAGGAATGCCTTCGACTCGGGCTTCGACCCCTGGGGCGACGTCGCGGTGGGCGATGAGCTGCCGTACATTCCCGAACACCAGTTCCGTGTGACCGCAGGGTTGCTTGCCGAAAAATGGAGCGCCAACGTGGCTGCGAATTACATTGGCGACATGCGCAGCGAAGCGGGCCAGGGAGCGACAGGGGTGCTCCAGTCCGTTCAGTCACACGTCGTGTGGGATATGGTCGCGAGCTGGAAGTTTACCGGGCGCCTCTCGAGTTACGTGAAAGTCGACAACCTGCTGGATGAAACTTACATCGCGGCACGGCGCCCCGCCGGTGTGCGGCCGGGGCTGCCGAGGACGGCGTACCTGGGGCTGATTTACCGCCTGTAAGGTCAATCAGCCAGGACCATACCGCTGGGCAACGACCCTGGCACGTCGTCGCGCATGTCCAGCATCGCCGGGTCAGTCAGCGCGTGCAGGAAGTCCACGAGGTCCCCGATTTCTCGTTCGCTCAAGCTAACGGGCGAGAGTTCGTTTGCCGCGGCAATACTCGCGCGTACCGTCGGGTCCGATATCGCGCGGTCATCTCGGCTATCCAGGTCCGGCCGGGATGGCATCACCGCTTGCCTTATGTCGTAAGCGTACAACGACGCCACCGGATCGAAATGGTGCCGCAACATGGCGTCGAGCGTATTGAACGCGCCTGAGTGCCCGTAAGGGGCCGTCTGCGCGACGTTTCGGAGTGACGGCACCCGAAACCTGTAACGGTCCATCGGATTGCCTGTAACGCGCTCACGGCCGAAGTCTTCGTAGTCAAACTCGCCGTCGCCCTTCCCCGGCCCGACCTGGGGGACAGCGATCGCACGAAAAGAATGATCCGTCTGAAAGACGCCGCCGTGACAACTTGCGCAGTTGCCTTTGCGCGGTGAATAGAAGATACGCATGCCGGCCTTCGCCGAGAGGCTCATGGCGGCGCGCTCGCCGCGCAGAAATCGGTCGAAGGGGCTGTTGTCTGCGCGCCAGTTGGCAGCTTCAAAGGCCGCAATCGCATTCGCTGCATGTGTGAAGCGAATGTCGTCGGCCGTATTAACGTCATCAAATATCGTTACGAACTGTCCGACGTAACCGTCAATCCCCTGCAGACGCTCGGCGAGTTGTGCCCAGACGCCGTTTGAGCCCGCGAGGTTGTCGGCGGCAGCCGCATCGGCTATCGAATTCTCACCCGGCTGTCCGGCCATCTCGGTAGCTGAAGTAACCGGGAACATCGCTTGAACTGCCAACGGACCGTCCAGACCGTCGGGCAGGTCAAAGCCCGCAGGCGAATCGATGCCATTCGGAAATATCGCATTCAATTGCACCCGACCATCGTGAAACAGGCGATTGAATTCGCGGGCACCGAGGTTAAACAGCGCTGGCGCGTTGCGCGGCACTCGCTCATGCACGGCATCGTCACCAACGCCCGTGTCGCGCGTTACACCGAGGCCGCGTCCACCCTCGCCGACCGGCAACGACAGGCCGTCGCCGGTTCCCGCAAAGGGGTGATGGCACGTGGCGCAGGAAATATTGAGATTGCCGCTCAGGATTTTGTCGAAAAACAGCTGGGCGCCGAGCTCGACTTTGGCGGGGTCTGGCGCGCCGTTGTCAATATAGTCGGCGTCCGTAACCGGTGCTGGCAACGCATTCCCGTGCGAGCCGTTTCCCGAGCTCGCTACTGCCGGAAATTGAAAGAGGACCGCGGCAGAGAAAACCGCGAAAAAGTGGAGTCGACCCATGACTGTACATCCTTGTAAGTTCTGTGAGGTTCATAACGCAATTTGCGCGAACCACGCAGATCCAACAAGGACATTAATTACAGTGAATGCGCAGTAACTCCTACGGCACGACTCTCGTGGCCGGAGCCGAGTACCCACTCTCGACACTCGACGTATTGAACGAGGTCGCGACAAAGTGGTAGGTACCCGGTGACAGGTTGTTCACGATGTAGGTCGTCGCATTCTCGTCGTTAATCGTGACGGAATTTGGATAATTTCCCGACGTCGTGCCCCAGTAAATCCTGTAGCCCGCCAGATCGGTCAGCGTCGATCCGTCTTCGTTCTGCGTCGGGGCGGTCCAGTTCAAAGTCACGCTGCCAGCACCCGTTGACGGCCCTCCGTTGCGAGATATTGCATTAACCGTTTCGATTTCCGCGCTGCTGCCACCCGCAACCAGCAACACCGCGTTGCTCAAACGGCTGCGGTAGTCGCCGGGCAAGGCGAAATTTCGAATCGTCGAAGAACCGGTACCGACTTGAATACCGTCCAAGTCGGCCAGCAGGTCCGCAATAGCGGTATCACTGGTAACCGCGTGAGCTGCCATGAGGCCAACCCTGGCCCGCTCGATCATCTCGGCCGTGACCGTCAAGTCCGCCATTGTGGGGTTAGCGGTTCCGACCGATACCTGGTCGATCGCGTTGCTCATCAGCTGTGTTGCATCTGCCCCGTTGACATGCAGCTCGTTGGCCATGGTCTCGAGCAACACCTGTGCCGAGACGATGGTCCAGACGGCGGCGAAACGCGCGTCCGTTCGCGCGCTACCGCGGCCGTCCACGACGCTATCCGTCAGGTCGGAAGACAAAGCGCGAACGACGTTGTTGCCTGAGGTTGAATATCCACTCGCGCCCAACGCGTCACGCGTTCGCCTGACCGTCTCGCCAAGCGCCTCGGAAGCCCTGACAATCTCCGCTATGTTGCTGCCAGTGATCCTGGTGTCCATGACCCCGGATGTCGCGAGCGAGGAGAGTCCGTTATTGAGCTCAGATACGACGATGCTCTGTGCGGTCAAGAGATTCGGTTTGTCTATTCCGCCAGGCAAGTCGCGTGCAAGCTCGACGGCAAAGGTTGAAAATGGGTTCACGTTTCCAACGGACTTCTTCCCGCGCTCAAGCACCGCGCCGAGAAGATCAAAGTCGGGCGCTGTATTTGTTACAAGGTCCGTGCCATCGCGCGCGTCAACAGACAACGGGTAATACTTACCTTTCGTGCGGATTGTAATGTTGTAGCTTGCGCTCGCGTCGCTTTCCAGTTGTGCGAGCTCCACGCCGTCATTTCGCATGACGCGCATGGTTGCGCCGACGACCGGTCCATCACCGACACTGCCGGACAGTTCGTTATCCGCAACGACTTCGTCGTCGGACTTCGATTCCTCCTCGCCCATCAAACAGCCGCTGAGCAGTGCCGAAAAAATTGTCAGTGTCGCCGCATTGCGGATGAAACTCGATCGATCTGTTCCCGTCATGGGTGTGCTCCTGCCTTCCTTGAGGCGGGTAACCCAATCGGTTTTAGCTGTATGGAAACAAAGCCTGGATCAGCACGAACGTGCCGGATGCCGATAATTGAAAATGCTGCAATCGAGCCACGCTCGACGCGTTTGTCATTTCTTTACTGGCAACTCCGCTGTCGTAGGCTTGCGCCCTTAGACCGGTGGCTTTGCGTCCCAACCTTTCGATTGGTTTGCCCTTTTCAGTCGTTACTCGATGTTCCCCTTTTTGCAATTTTTCGTGCGGCTTGCATAGCGGCACAAAGCAACCGTAACACTATATAAAATAAAAAAAACCTGTCTCAAAACGGAGACGGAACTTATGTCACTGCGTTATGTGAATGCGTTGTATTTGTAGGAGCGCGCCCCGGCGCGCGACCGTATTGTCGCGGCCAATGGCCGCTCCTACAAAGCCGCTCCCACAGCATTCACGCGGCGCCGATAATTCCACCGCCGATCAGAGACCGTCAATCTGCGCAAGCCAGGCGCAAAACTCAACCGAAACGAGTCACATTTGCATGTGGTTTTGCTGGGCAGGAACGCTGTCGGAACCGGGTCTCCGGACAATAATTGCGACGGATCGCACAAACGGGCGCCGTTTTGGCCGAGAGCAATAACCCGGACATTCGACGCAGCAACAAAAACTTACGAATAATTGCTCAATTCGCTGGTAAGAGAATGTCCGCAAATTGCGACAGTCTCTCTTCGTAAACACCAGACAACTCAATGCCTTATGCGTCAGATCGAATTCACAGCCCTCGAGCCATGTTCTTTGAAATTCGCTCCGATTGATGGTTGACTACGGCCCTCGCGCCGGCCGTCGCTTGAGACATCGGCGCAAACCTAAAGGC
>JABDNG010000067.1 GCA_013001045.1 Woeseiaceae bacterium
TCAATCTCGAGACAGGTCGACCGGTTTACGACCCGGCTGCAGAATTCTGGAAACGGCCGGATGAGTCCGTCGCGATCTGGCCCAACATGTGGGGCGCTCACAGCTGGAACGCCATGGCGTTCCACCCTGGCCTCAAGCTTGTCTACATTCCCGTCATCGATGTCCCTACCATTGTCAGCGGATACAAAGATGGCGACTATGATGACACGCTGGAAATGCTCAGCGTTGTGAACGGCGAGCCGTTCGATCCTGGCAAACTCGTTGCATGGGATCCGATCAAAAATGAATCGCGCTGGACAGTCGGTTACGACCTGCCATTCAATGGCGGCATATTGACGACGGCCGGCAATCTCGTATTTCAGGGCGACGCGCACGGCCACTTCAACGCCTATGCAGCAGACAGCGGTGAGAAGCTCTGGTCTGTTGCGACCGGATCGAATATTACGGCTGCGCCCGTGAGCTTCTCTCTCAATGGCAGACAGCACGTTCTGGTGCCCGTGGGTGCAGGCGGTGGCATTCAATTCGTCTACCCGCAGATGCACGCCGGTGACGAAGTGCGCGGTCCGACGCGACTTATGGCGTTCGCGCTGGACGCCGACACACCGATGCCGACATTCGACGTGCAAGCACGCGCACTGCCGGCACAACCCAAATTGCAGGCGACCGCCGAAGAGATCGAAGCGGGTCGGCAGCTATACAGCCTCGAATGCAAAGGTTGTCACGGCAAAAACGCCGTTGCGCGATTCGGTGGCTCCGTACCCGACCTGCGCTATGCAACGGTGGAAACGCATGAGGTATGGCATGGCATCGTCATTGGCGGCGCACTTCAGGTTAACGGCATGCCGCGTTTCCAGTTCGGCATTGAAGAATCGGAGGCCGTTCGAAAGTACGTTTTATCACTATCGGCTCAGCTGCGTGAGTCCGGTCAGAAGCGGTCCTTGAGCGAGTAGTACGTCATGCCGAGAATCATGCCCGGATAGCGAAGCAGGGTCCCGCCCGGAAACATGTGCGTAGGCAGGCTCGAGAACACATCGAAACGCTCGGTGTTACCTGCGATGGCTTCGGCAATTATCTTGCCGGCAAAATTCGCCGTCGAAACGCCGTGCCCAGAGTAGCCGCAGCCAAAGAACACGTTGGGCTTCTGGCGACCAATGTAAGGCATGCGATTGACGGTGACCGACAGAGTGCCGCCCCAGGCGTAGTCGATAACGACGTCTTTGAGTTGCGGGAACAGTTTGAGCATGTAGGGACGCACGAATCGCGTAATATCTGGTGGAAATTCCCGACGGTAGTTCTCACCACCACCGAATAACAAGCGATGATCCTCTGACAAGCGAAAGTAATCGACAACGAAACGCGTATCGTGAACGCCAAAGCGGCCATCTATCAGTTCCCGCGCGCGCTGCTCGCCGAGCGGCTCGGTAGCGATCATGAAATTGTTGATCGGCATGATCTTACGGGCCACACGCCGATCGAGTCTGTCCAGGTAACCGTTGCAGGCAAGCACGACGAAATTGGCCGTTACAGAGCCCTCTTCGGTCTTGACGATCGCCGGCTCGGTGCGCGAGTAGCGCCTGACTCTCGAATGCTCGAAGATACGCACGCCAGCCTCGGTTGCAGCCCTTGCGAGGCCCAGCGTGTAGTTCAATGGGTGCAGCGTCAGCGCGTGCGAGTCGTACAGTGATTCGAGAAAACCGTCGGTCGCGACCCGCGCCCGCGTCTCCTCGGCGTTCAGCGACTGGCAGAACGGATAGTCGTATCGTTCTGCGAGCACGTCGCTCAACTCCCGGGGCCAGCCCCGGTAGCTTTTCTTGTGCACGCCAACGAGCTGCCCCTGCTGCAGGTCGCACGGAATGGCATGTTTGCTTACGCGATGACGGATCTCGTCTTTCGCCTGTTCGGCAAAGTCCCACAGCTGCCTGGACCGCTCGTAACCATAGGCCTCTTCACATTCCAGTACGTCTTTGCACTGGCCGCTGCCAACCAGACCGCCATTGCGACCGGACGCACCGAAGCCAATACGCTCCGCCTCCAGCAAAACGACATCGATACCCTGCTCGGCAAGGTTGAGCGCGGCAGACAGCCCCGTGAATCCTCCGCCGATGACGCAGACGTCAGCGTGCACATCCTCGGACAACGTTGCGTGGTCCAACATGCCGACAGCAGTCGCTGTGTAATACGTATCAGGGTGGCCCGACGGTAGTTTTCGTTCTTTTTGCACTGTGCGCCCTGGCAATTATATGGATGACTGTGGTTCGATCGGGCTGCCGTCAAAGAAACGGCTTAGCCGTAGCGCCGCTATATCTATTCCTGAGTCCGTGTTCGTGATCATACCCGCTATCGCCTTACCTGCACCGGGCCCGATGCCAAAACCGTGTCCGCTGAAGCCCGTCGCAATATGAAACCCGGGCAATGTGTCAACGGCATCGATGATGGGTACAACATCTGGCGACGACTCGATCATCCCCGCCCAGCTCTCGACGATGGGTGTATCTGAAAGCTGCGGGAAGATCTTGTCGAGGTTGCGACGAATGCCTTTCAGCACGCGCTTGCTGGGTTCCGGATTCAACACGCGTGTCGCCTCGAACGGCGAAGGCTCATCGAGCAACCATGACTTCGGCGTTTGCCACTCGTTGAGAAATTCACGACCGAACGAAAGACGAATGATTTTGAGTTCCTGCTTTAACGCAGGAATGAACTTCATGAAGTAACGAAACGAGGACGGCGTAACCGGATGCTCGAGTACCGAGCCATGCGCGACCGTATAGCCACCATCCTCACGACGCCGAATACCAAGCCTGTCGTCAAAAACATTGCCATTCAATACCTTGTCGGCAGGCGCGGTGCGCGCCACGGTACCTCGAACCTTGAGCTGCGGCACATCGATTCCCAATGACCCGCAGAACAATGACGTCCAGGCTCCGGCGGCGCACAATACGGTCGATGTACTGATCGTCCCGTGCTCGGTGACGACGGCCGACACGCGGCCGCCGGATGTTTCCAAACCACGAACCGCGCATGCTGTGAGAACCGAGGCGCCGCTGCGGGCCGCGGCTCGCGCCATGGCCGGCGCCGCTCTGTGCGGTTCCGCTCGTCCGTCGGTCTCCGTATACAAGGCACCCCTCCAGTCGATCGCGGGTCCGCTGATGTGCTTTTTCAACGCGTCGCGCGACAACAATCGTGTGCCGATGCCGTAGTGTTCGGCGGTTTTAAGCCAGCCTTCGAGTTCTTCGAGCTGTTTATCAGTGTTTGCCGTGAAGAAACAACCGCCGCGCGTAAAACCGACGTCTTCGCCGATCTCATTTTTCAGCTCGCCCCAGATACGCAGGCTCTCCTGCATCATCGGAATCTCGCGCGTGTCGCGGCCCTGTACTCGTACCCAGCCCCAGTTGCGCCCGGACTGCTCGCCGGCAATATGCCCTTTTTCACACAGCACGACGTTCACGCCGCGCTTTGCAAGAAACCAGGCGGTCGACACGCCGACGATGCCACCGCCGATTATTACGACATCGGCCGCGGCCGGCACTTGCGGTGGTGGATTGAGCGGACCGCTCCAGGTCGATGCAACGACAGGGTCGTTCACATCAGTCATGTTGGTTGCCCGTGCATTTGGATTCCTATACCGTACCGCAGCGATGGAACACCCTATCCAATCAGTATCCGATATCCCGCCGCTAATCGCGACATCTGTCGTGCGCGGCAGCGAGCAGGGCCAGAGCCATGGCGGCATTTACCTTATTGACCCTGGCGCGCAGGCAGTGCACCAGGTCCTCGACTGGGATACAGCCGATATCGACTGGACCGGGAGAGGTTGGGACCGCGGACTGCGAGGTGTCGCGTTTTACGATGGCGAAGTTTACGTTGCGGCTAGCGATGAACTTTTCGTTTATGACCCGAATTTTCGCCAGCTGCGCTCATTTCGAAATCGATACCTCAAGCATTGCCACGAGATCTGTGAGTACGACGGCAAGCTGTACCTGACCAGCACCGGTTTTGACAGCATTCTGGCTTTCGATCTCGTCGAACAAGACTTCGTCTGGGGCCTGCACGCGGCAAAGGTCGACGGGGAGTGGCACGCGCATCGATTCGACCCTCACAGCAACGTCGGCCCGACACCCAGGAACCAGCTGCACATCAATAACGTCGACTGCAGTGCTGAAGGGCTTTCGTTTGCCGGATTGCGCACCGGCGGAATCGTCAGCCTGGGAGCAGACGCCAAACTTCTGCAGCAGGTTGAACTCCCGGACGGCGCCCACAATGCGGTGCTGGTCGGGGATGGCGTACTGTTTAACGATACGGCCGCGGATTATCTTCGTTTCGTGACGCGCGATGGTGATGAAAAGCGCTTTCCTTTTCCGACCTATGCTCCCGGGGACCTCGAGTACGCGGGCATCGATGACTCGAAAATTGCGCGACAGGGATTCGGCAGAGGATTGTGCATTATCAACGAAAGGCTCGTGGCGGCCGGATCATCACCGTCAACGGTCACTGTATTCGACCTGTTAACCGGCCAGACGGTCTTTTCCGTGAACTTCTCGATGGATATTCGTAACGCTATCCATGGCCTGGCGGTCTGGCCGTTTGCGACTGGCGAATAGCAGAGACAACATTCTGTGCGTCGCCGGCGTACTGAATGTTGACACCCGCGACGCCCGGAAGCGCCTTCAGGTCGGCGATCATCTCGGCGCAGATCTTGATACCCTCCGCGACCGTGTCTGCCGCCTGCATGATTCGCATGATCGCAGGTTTCGGAATGGTCGCACCTTTGTAATTCTTCTTTAATTGCCTGGCATCTTGCCGCGACGTAAGCAGCGGAACCTCGACAATCACGGACGCCCGATGCATGACTCGTCGCTCGACCAGGCTCTGCATATAGGCACGAATAAGGCCAATATTGAGACAGGGCTGCGTCTGCAGAAATTTTGTGCCGGCGTCGATTTTTTCCTGAATGCGTTTGGCTTCCCAGGTCTTCTCAGGCCTGAAGGCTGTAACCACGGATCCGATATGGAAGCCGGGGGTGGACACCAGGCCGCTCTCGCCGCCAACCAACGTTGCCATCTGGATGAGCTGAGTCTCCGAAACGTGAAATACACCCTTGGCGCGCAGCGCCGGAACATCTGTAAATTTCTCGCCACGCAAAAGAACCAGCGTGGTTATACCAAGTGCGGCGGCAGCAAGAATGTCTGCCTGCAACGCCAGGCGGTTGCAGTCCCGACAGCTCATGTGTGGGATCGCGTCGAGGCCTTCTTGCATGACAATGCTCGCGGCGGCGAGCGGCGACATATGGCCGACGGCGTATCGATCGTCAGCTACCTGTATCGCATCGACGAACGGGGCGAGCGTTTCGACCGCCGCACTGATTTGTGCTGCCGTTGATGCAGGCGTCAGGGGCAACGCCGCTGTAATGACGAAGTCCTGCTGCTTGATCGCTTCGCGAAATCTCTTCAATGCCGTCCGCCCTCTTTATAAACGCACACAGTGTCCCGGCAAGCGGCGACAGCTGTCAAATTTTCCACTTCACTGTTCGGAGGACGTCGTGTCTCGGTTAAACTGTCGTATTCGTCTACTGGCCAATGGCAGGCATGATCCAGCTACCTGACTCTTCAGCCATCCGTGAATTTCGCGCATTTCTCGATGCTAACGAGTACGACACGGTGCACTTGACCGAACGTCTTGGCCGAGCCCGACCGCCGACGCCCGGTGAAACGGGCCAGATGTTTGATGATTCGAAGGTCATCACGACGGCAAATGTCCTGATTCGACTGTTCCTGCTCGGCTCCACGATTGATCAAGCGACGGCCCGGGAATTCCTGCCGAAACCCGTCGTAAACTTCTGCGCCAGGTCAGGCTTGTTGGAAATCGTCGATGGAATCGTACGGGCAAGCGTTGTCATCGTTCCGATCGACGATCTCTTATTCGTCTCGGACGCTTTTCGTATTCTCGGGACACGCGAGGCAGCCGGGTTCGTGCTGCCCGCAAGCACCCATTCGGCGAATTTTCTTCGACTCTTGACCATGCGCACACCAGTCGATTCGGCACTCGACCTCGGCTGCGGTTGTGGCATGCACGCGCTTTTTGCCGCTCGCCACAGCAAGAAAGTCATCGCTACCGACATCAGCGAAGCCGCGATTCGCTACACGAGATTCAACGCCATGCTGAACGATATGAACAATATCGAGTGTCGACAGGGCAGCATGTTCGAGCCAGTGGAAGATCTGCGGTTCAACCTGATCGTCAGCAACCCGCCTTTCGTGATTGGCCCGGGCGAAACCTTCGTATACCGCGACAGCAATCTCGAGCTCGACGGGTTCTGCAAATTATTGGTACAGCAGGCTCCCGCTTACCTCGCTGAGAATGGCCATCTGCAAATGCTCTGCGAATGGGTGGAACAGGAGGGGCAGTCATGGGAGGAGCGGCTGAACGACTGGGTCCGTGGATGTGATGCCTGGATACTGCACAGCTCGCCAGTGACCCCGGCAGACTACGTCGAGCAGCGCAGCAGTGACATTTCCGGTGACGATGTGAACACGGGATCGGCCGACGATTGGACCGCCTACTTTCACGTCAACAATGTGCGCGCCGTGCACCCAGGCATGATCACGCTGCGATGCCGCGAAGGGCTGAACTGGACTCACCTGCAGCCGCTGTTAGGCGACGTTGAGACGCCCGCGGGTCAGGCAATAATGGATGGCATTGCCGCCATCGATTTTCTCGAGGCCTACGATGACGAAGCGATACTTGAAGCAGTCCTGTGCGTCGCCGACGGCCTCGAGGCCGAGCAAATACAGGCTGATGGGAAGGCGGTTGGTGTTTATCTTCGATTGAATAACGGCCTGTCAGTCGAGGCTGAGATCGACGGACCGGTTGCGGCATTTCTAAACCTGTTCGATCGAAAACGCACAGTGCAGGAGTGCATCGAGAAGTTCGGTGCATTGACCGATGCCGATCCCGACAGACTCACAAGTGACCTGCTGGCAATCCTCAAAGTGTTCGTTAGCCGCGGATTCCTGTTGCCGGCCGACGTCGAATAAAATCGGCGCAAAAAAAAGGGCAGCCTATGGCTGCCCTCTTGTCATATTCCGAAGTCGGCTAATTCCAGTTGTACGCGAACCGTACCCCGAACTCTCTCGGCCTGTTCGTCGTTACTCGCCGTCGACCGAAGAATGTGTCGAAGAAGAACGGATCATCGAAAAGGGTCGCGCGTTCGTCAGACACGTTATTGACGAAGGCTTCCAGGGACCACTGATCTGAATTCAATCCGACCTTGAGATCAAATATGCCGTAGGACGGCTGAATAAACGTCGCGGCCGCGGATAGCCCAGGCTCGTAGGGGAATTCTTCAAGCTGATTGCGCGAATCGTCTTGCCATGAGTACTGACCACGAACGAACATGCTCTCGCCCTGCATCACAGGCCATGTGTACTGCACGAAGCCGTTGAATTTCAGTTCGGGCACGTTCGGTAGCTGGGTGCCCTTGGGAACCGGCTGGGTTACGACAAGCTCTTCCGCCGTCTCGGCATTCACGTAGCCGAGATTGATGCCGAGATCGAGGTTGTCGTTTGGCGCCGCGCGAATGTCCAGCTCTACACCAAATTGCTCAGCGTCACCGACGTTTGCGACCATGATCTGGAAGGGCTGGCTGCAAAAATCAATGTCGGGAACCTCGCCAGGATCGCAGGGTTGAAAGCTCGGATCGAGGACCTCGATCTGGTAGTTTTCCCACTGACCAAAGTAGATCGTGCCGTTGACCTGCAGCTTGTTATCGAGCCACCGCGTTTTTGCGCCGACCTCGAAGTTTTTCAACAGATCAGGCTCATAGACCTGCGGTATGGCCGTAAATGGCGTGCGATTGCGGTTCGCGCCGCCAGCGCGCCAACCCTCGGAGTAGAGCGCGTAGAGCATTTTTTCATCGTCGATGCGATAGGTCAGCGTCAGCTTCGGCACTACATCGTCGTTACCACCCTTCGGGCTTGTCGAGCTGATGTCCCTGACGATAAACGGCTTGGCTACATAGTAAAATCGATTCTGCTCCTGGTCGAAGACGCGGACACCGAGTTCAGCCGAGAACTGGTCATTGAAATCGTACGAGAAATTGCCAAATACAGCCCATTGGTCCCATTCTGTATCGTCGACCGATAACCACCAGGACGGGTCGACGCCCGACGCACTGTAAAGGTAGGTCCAGTAGGCATAGGAGAGCGAACTTTCGAACTCCGGTGTGCGTGCGCGGTACTCCCAGTACTCCGATTTCTCTTCATAGAACGCGCCCAGTACCCAGCGATAGTTCTCGCCTGTTTGCGACAGCCGGAATTCCTGCGTTTTCCGCTTGTTCTTCTGGTCCAGGGTGTTGAAACCCACCGTATCCTGATCGTTCGGCACCGTCGAGTAAAAGGTCAGGTAGCCGTTGTCATCCACCGAGATTGGTCCTGCACCGAATGCATGATTGTCAGCACCAGACTGCCCCGACCAGCAATACGTCGCGTATTGTGGGCAGAAGTTGTAGTTGAAGTAGGCGGAATACGCCGTCCTGTCATAAATGTAATTGATGTCACGATCGAAGTAGCTCGTAATGGAGATGAAATCCAGCTCGCCAATCTTGCCTTCGATCGTCAACGCACCCTGTATCCAATCGTCGTCGCGAGTATCCCGGAAGAACTTAACGGTCTTGAGATCGCCTACGAGCGGGTCGTAGTCGTTGCGGGCGCCCGCCTCTGACTTCTGCGACATCAGGTTGAAGGTCGCGGACCAGTTATCGTTAACGAACCACTTGGCGGCTATTCGGCCACCCGTCGTATCGACGTCATTGATGTTATCGCCAACAGTATTGGAGTTGTCTTTAGTGCCCTGCTGCGGCGACGCGCCCAGCACGTTATCGATAAAGCCGCCGTCCGTCGCCGTAAACCCGACAAGTCGTAAAGCGAACTTATCCTCGACCAAAGGCAGGTTGAGGACACCGCTAACCTCATGGCTGGCATCGGATTCATCACCTGTCCTGAGCATGAAATCGGCGCTGGCCGAGAACGCGGTCGGGTCGGGTTTATTGGTGACAATTTTGAGCGTCCCCGATTGCGAACTGTCGCCGTACAGGGTGCCCTGCGGTCCCGCGAGCGCCTCGACACGTTCAATATCGATCATGCGAGGTTCAGGGTTGATGGAGAACTGCGTCAGGGGTTGTTCGTCAATATAGAGCGCGGCCGACGACGCGGCGATAAAGGCAACCGGGTTATCCGATACACCGCGGAATATAATCTTGTTTGCACCGGCGGTGGCGCCAATGCTGCTCATGCTGGGGATCATGCGAATCGTGTCTTCGAGATTCAAGAGGCCCTGGCGTTTCAGGTCGTCGCCCGTCAGCGCCTGGATGCTCGCCGATACATCCTGCAGACTTTGCTCACGCTTACGTGCTGTGACCGTGATCTCTTCGAGTCCACGTTCTTTCGCAGCGCCTTCCTGCGCCTTCGCGTCATCCGCATGCCCTGCTACAGCCATCGACACCGCAACCGCAAGCGCGCTCTTTACCGGAATCCCGTCGATCGTCGTAGTCTCAGCCATTTGGCAACCCCCGTTGGTATTATTGGCCTTACACTTATAGTTATTCCCGAGTCTACTATCATTATTTGCACCGACACAAGAAATGAGACGTGTTTGCATCGCCGTTTCGAGGCTATTTTCTGCTATTTCGCAACACGCGTTGGTTTTGCTATGTTGCGAGCTGATTATCAAGCCAACATTAGTACCTGCTCATGAACATTGACGTGCCACTTAGGGAACTCGGGCAGGTTGACGCCGCCGGGCTCGTCGACGCCGTCCTTGCGCTGGACGACGAGGCTTGGCTCGCCAACGTCAACCGGCAGAACGACTACGAGGTGCACAAGCAAACACAGTCCGTGGTTCTGGTCTTTTGTGATGGCCCGATGGACGACCTCGAGATTTCGAAACAACCCGGCTGGGACCTTCTGGCCGATGTGGCAGTACCCGTCATGCACGACCTCATTGGTCGGTTTTACCCACCGGGAGGCACGATAATCCGGGCAATGGCAGCCAGGTTACTGTCGGGTGGGCGCATCAACCCGCACTTCGACAGCCATGCGACCTTTCGTTGCAGTCATCGCATACACGTGCCCATTACGACCAATAATCGAGTCCGTTTCATGATCGACGGCAAACCCTTTCGCTTCGAGGTCGGCAACGCTTACGAGATCAATAACCAAAAGACCCACAGCGTGATGAATAGCGGCAAAGAAGACCGCATTACGTTCATTTTCGATTACCTGCCGCCCGATCAGGTCGCGACAAGAACGCCCTAGGGCTTCAGGGACTCTGGCCGCCAGTCCGCGGGCAGCTCCTCGAGCAGTGGCTCGAGAACCTCGATCAGCGGACCAAGGTGCTGTTCGTAGTTACGCCAGTGCTGTACCGAACTCGAATAGATCGGCTTTCTGACCTGCTCGGAACTCGCGGTCTTGACGGCACGATCCGTCTCGTAAAACTTGAGGCACGCATCGTTCCAGGGTAGATCACAGTGCTCGAGAATGCGGCGTACCTGCGTTTCCAGGTCAGATACAGTGTCCTCGTATTGAACGTCAAGCACCTTACCCGGTAAAACTTCTTGCCAGTGATCCATCACACGCTGGTACTCCAGGTAGAACTCCCCCAGTTCGTACAGATCGTAGGTGAAAGGCTGGCCGCGGGCGAAGAGCTGCTTGTAACTCCCGAGGCAGCTATCCAACGGGTGCCGCCTGGCGTTGATGACCCTGGCGTTAGGCAATATCAGGTGCAGGAAGCCGACGTGCACGAAATTGTTGGGTAGTTTATCCGTGAAGCGCGGTCGGCCCAGTTCGCGGTGCCGCTCCGCCCGGCGCAGGTATTCCGTTCCGAGCTCTCGTAGCTGATCATCGCTCAAAGTGGCCACGGCCGCCGGATAGGATTTCCGATCTTCACGGCCCAGGCCGATCGAGCGGGCCACACGACCTAAATCCGGAAGCTCGTGGGTGCCTTCGACATCCGGATGACTCGCAAGTATCTGTTCGATCAAGGTCGACCCCGATCGCGGCAGCCCGACGATCAATATTGGTGCGTTACTCGGGTTACCGGTACCGGGTCGCGCCTCGAGGAATTCTTTCGAAAAAGTCTCAATGAAACGGTCGTGCAGGTCTGCCGTTTGCACAGGATCATAATTCTCGCGTTGGCGCCGGTTATCGTTGCCCTGCGCGTAGTAGCTGAACGCCCGCTCATAGTCTTTCGCGTCTTCGAACGCCTTGCCGAGTGCGAACTCGAAATTTGCTCGCTGCTCGTCCGGCAGGTGCTCGTCCTCGAGCTGCGCCTGCATCGTCGCGATTTCGTCATCGGTGAACCGAAACGTCTTGAGATTGGCAAGACTCCACCACGTTTCGCCATGGTTCGGGTTATGCCGAACGCACTCGCGATAGCTGGCGATCGCCTCATCCTGTTTGCCAACGGTCTTCAATACATGGCCCAGCCCGGACAAGGCGCCGGGATGCG
>JABDNG010000095.1 GCA_013001045.1 Woeseiaceae bacterium
CAGGAAATCGTCGGCGGCCTGGAAAATTCGGGCTCTCCGGTCGCCGTCAAGTCGGTCGAGCGCCTTGGGCATCAGCGCGAGCCGGGGATTGGCGGAGAAAAAAGCCCGATGCTTCTCGATGAAGCGCCAATACAGGCCATCCACGACGTCGCACCAGGGGCCTTTACGGTAGTCGCTCATCTTCCGCAGATAGTTCGAGCCACAAATATAGGGTTTGGTGGCGAATATGCCGCCGTCGCTGAACAATCCCATGCCATACACATTCGGTCCCATGACCCACTCGGACGAGTCGACAAACATCTCCATGAACCAATCATGGGCAGTGCTGGGGCGGATCTCGCACAAGGTCATGAGGTTACCGACTACCATCAATCGTGGAATGTGGTGGGTCCAGCCGAGTCGCTGCGCTGTCTGAATGGCATCATCGAGCGGCGGAATGCCGGTCGTGCCCTCATACCATGCATCCGTCAGCCCTCGCTCATGTGACCAGAAATTGCTGTTGTCCTGCTTTTCGCTGAACGTGCGATAGATTCCGCGCACGAACTCGCGCCAGCCAATCACCTGGCGCACAAACCCTTCGAGGCTCTGCAACGGGATTTCGTCGGTACGTGCCAGCACCTTTTCAACGACTTCAGCCGGCGTCAGCAGGCCGAGGTTCATACAAGGGCTCAGCACGCTGTGAAAAACAGTGGCGGAGCGCGTCGACATCGCATCCTCGAAGGGTCCGAATTGCTCGAGCCGCTGCTCGATAAACGTGTCGAGCCATAGCAACGCCTGTTCGCGCGTGGTTGGCCAGCAGAATTCACTGGCGTTACCCGGGTGGTCCGCAAATTCTCTCGTAACGAGGTCGATCACGTCCAAGGCATGAGTTGTCGGGTCGGCCCAGTTCATTTCCGGTGGCGTGACGTCTTTCGGCAATTTGCGGCGATTGTCCGCGTCAAAACTCCAGCGTTCACCAA
Source organism: Woeseiaceae bacterium (assembly GCA_013001045.1). Taxonomy (GTDB): domain Bacteria; phylum Pseudomonadota; class Gammaproteobacteria; order Steroidobacterales; family Woeseiaceae; genus UBA1847. The sequence goes on from JABDNG010000095.1 coordinate 960, forward strand.
CCGGTTGGCCTGCATCATCGACAAGAATGTCAAGCTTACGCCGCTGTTGTTTGTAGAAATCGCCCATTAGCAAGCGCTCTTTGTCCTTTGCGAACGCGGCAAACTCATCGCGCGAACACAGGAACATTGGCGATGGTAGTTCTGTTCGCTGCAGCTCTCGGGATTCAGAGAACTTGAACAGCCGCTCTTCCATCGGCTTGTCTTCGATCTCAAAGTGTCTTATTTCGGCTGCGCCGGAGGCAGGCAGCGCCTCTCCGAGTCGGGATTCGTAACTCTGTGCGTTTCGAGTATCGAGGACGTGGTAATGCACTTCGTAACCGGCGGCCTTCAGCGCGTCGGCGTAGGAGCGCATAGCGGCAAGAAACAGCACGATCTTTTGTTGATGATGGCGAACATAGGTGCACAGGCCTACATCCTCCGCCATAAAAACACTCACTTCGGATGGCGGTGGCAAGTGCTCAAGAGGAAATAGCTGATTGCCCAGAATGACGAGCAGCGCTTTCGGTTGTTTGTCGCCAGGCATTATATGCGCGTCACAAAAATCATTAGCCGCAAAAGATAATCTACGGCGGGCAGGTCTGCCAGTATCCATCCAGCATTTGCTGCGGCATGCCGCATCCTCTTGCCGCTATTATCAAGTAATCAAGATCAGGAATATTGAGAAAACAGCCAGGGTGGTCGCTATTCCGCGAACGCGAAAATAACCCGCCGATATGACACCGTCTCCCAAAAGCCGGTAATCGATCAATAGCAAGACAATGAACGCCGCTAGCTGAGCAACGAGCGCCCACGCAATTCCGGCAGCAACAAACGCGAACCAGACGACCAGTAATACGACATTGCTGCTGATGAGCAGGTTGATTCGAATATCAGCATGCCTGAGCAGATACGTTGCCCAGTGGGCGCCGGCCAAAAAGCAGATGATTGCAAGGCCGTAGGAACTGGCGAGCGTATCGAGCCTGCCGAGTGGCGCAATAGCGTCAACCCCGATCAGCGGCAACAGGCCACAGGCTAGAAACGGCGTCGCCCCCGCAAAAGCCAGGCCCGTGTACAGACTGGAAGGTTTCATACTGCTGTCATATCTTTCCGGATGTGGCGCCCGATCGTGATCGATACGTCTTGTTACAGCGTAAGCATAGCAATTTCGGTCGACAATCAGGACCATAATGAGACCTGAATTGGCCTGGAGGCCGTAACGGCTTCGCTGGGAGCAAACGATGCGCACACAACCAGGAGTACGAGTTCTGATAGGTAAATCTATTCCGATAGCCAGGGATGGTTCCCTTCTCGACGAGGAGTTCAGCCCACGGACCCAACCACATGCTGACGACTTGCTTTCGGCAATCGAGTCGGAACTGAAGAATTGAACCGGCATGCCCGAAGGACCAGAAATACGCCGGGCCGCGGATCGGATCGCGAAGGTACTCGTCGGCGAGCACGTCGCCGAAGTCGCCTTTGGGCTACCGAAACTCAAGCGCTTCGAAAAACGACTGACGGGCAAAAAGGTCACGGCGGTAGATACGCGTGGCAAAGCGATGTTGACGCGTTTCGACTGCGGCTTGACGCTTTATAGCCACAATCAACTCTACGGCCGCTGGTTTACAATGCGGCGTCCGCGATTGCCAAATACCAAACGCTCGCTGCGCGTTGCGCTGCATACTGAAACGCACAGCGCACTACTCTATAGTGCATCCGATATTGAAGTCCTCGACGCAAAACAATTGCTGCGTCACCCCTTTTTGCAGCGCATTGGCCCGGACATCCTTGACCCGCAACTCAAGGCAGAGGACGTCGTGCGGCGGTTGCAAATGCCGCAACATAATAACCGGGCGCTCGGCAGCCTGTATCTCGATCAGACGTTTCTCGCTGGTAACGGCAATTACCTTCGGTCCGAGATTCTATGGGCAGCGCGTATCGGCCCGACACGACGGCCAGCCGAACTAAAGCCTGCGGAGATCAATCGGCTTGCCAGAGAAACGCTCCGGATCAGCCGGCGCTCATACCGGACCCGCGGTGTGACGACAACACCCAGCCTTGCCAGGTCGCTGAAAGAGCGTGGATTGTCGTACGGACAATACCGTTTCTACGTTTTTGACCGAGACGGATTGGTATGCCATCGCTGCGATGCTGAAATCGAGCGCCGCTCGATGGGCGGTCGCAACATTTTCGTCTGTCCGCAATGCCAGGCGCGCACGGCGGACGAACAACGAGCCGAGGTAGTCGGCAAATGACGCTGGTCGCTAAGCTGTCACCAATGTTCGGCCGCGCCAATGTGCGAGTCTTGCCTATTCGTCAGCGGCACCCTGTGCTTCGCGCTCAATTTCGATCATGACCTCGTTCCGCCGCATGAACCAGGGCGTGAACGGGGCATTGTAGCGCGCCGAGATCGGTGCGCCGCGCGTCGAAACTCCATCATAGGCAAGTGCGTCCAGCAGCACGCGCTCATGCTTTGCATAGTTTTTCTCGCTCCACGAGCCACTATAGCGATGCACAGCGACGGTTCGAGCCGGTACTACGCGGATGCGCACTCGTGGGTCGTTGGGTAACGGCAGTGTCTCCCGCGTGGATTTTTTCTCCATGACAAAGGAATAGGTGTAGAGACCAGCCTCATCTGCGCTAGCGCTGGAGGTTACGGGTGCAGTCATCTTCATGGTCACGCTTTCGCTGGCCGGGCGTGATTCGACGGGTGCCGTCATCGCCATTTTTTCCGACGCACGGTTATCGCCGAAGATGTAGCCGGCCAGAATCTTGAAGGCCTTGTTGCCGGCAGTCTTGTACGTGCCCTCGACGTCAGTCTCGGCGACGATGTAGGAATCGTAGCGGCGAATTTCATAATCGTCCGTCGACGCCAGCACGTCGTATTGTGGCCGCTCAATAGCCATCGCGTTCCCTCCGTTCAGGACGAGCATCGTCAGGGCGAGCGCCATTGCTATTCGATTCGACATGTAGGCTCTATAGTTTCCCAAAAATACTGACACCAGCGATTTACAGACTTCGATGGCTTCCATTCAAAGCCGCAGGATCGTTTCGGGTCGATCACGCAGTGAGGTAAAGAATCAGCAGCGTGTAGCCGGTGAACACGATCGACAGCCACTTGAACCATTGTGGCTTCAGCATCATCAGCGCCATCAGGCTACCACCCAGAATCGGGAACCCAAACGATGCCAGCGCGGGATTGTCGAGCATTGTCAGGTTGACGTATGGCCCCACCGCAAAATAGCCGAGCATCGACATCGCGGACACGCGCCCGAGTGAGCGGCTGTGCGTCAGGAAATCCAGCTCGGTGTCGTCAGCTATATTGTAATCCTCGGTCGGCAGCGCGAGTTCGGCAGCGCCATAGACGAAAATTGCGCCGATCACCAGCGCGAAGAAATCAATGATGGACCAGTCCGAGACCAGGCGCAGCTCCCAGCCGACCCACCACAGTTGCAGAATGTAGATGAAAATACAGGTGCCCCACAGCGCTGTCGCCCAGTGATAAGTTACACGATTATGGGCGCGAACCAGCAGGGCGGCGGTGTGCAGCAGGCGCGCCATCGCAAGGCCGAGAACGATCGAGATAGCGATGAAGATATATTCGTGTTGGGTCATACGAGCAACTTGCGTGTACCCGCGCTATTTCACGAGTGGTGAGGTCTCTTGTTCTTTGCTTTAACTTGTGTCGACCAAAGTTCGGTACAAAGCATCTTTTAACACGGCACGATCGTGTTTCAGTTGATTCATCGATTCATCCTCGATCGGTGCGCCGTTCAGTTCAAGATGTCGAATCTCCTTATCAAGCGCGTCGTAGCGTTGGGCAGCTTTTGCGAAGGCTGCATCGCTTCTTGTGAGCTGAGCAATCGAATCCAGATGTTCAGGAAACTCATTCACAAGAGAATGATCTTCACCTAGCATAGCGGACTCCTTATTAGTAAATTCAAAAGCGTAACAAAGATGGTCAGGCGCTGATCTTAGCCAGGACAGCCTCGGTCGTTGCATCAAGCTGCTCGTTTTCTCGTGCATCCAGCGCATCGGGACGAGGTGACGAAAACCGGCCCTGATCGTTGTCAAAGTATAATCCGAAAGTATCGGAGAATTCATCACTATCCTGATAGCAAGCTTGCTCAGGCCATAGGCCGGGCCGTCATTCAACCGGACCTTACCGACCAGCGCACCTGGGCTTGCCAACGATTGTGCCGCCGAGCACAGATCAATGACCCGACAAACGCACGACGCGCGCCCCAAAAGGGTGACGCGCGTAGCGAGGAATCATGCGAGGAGCACAGCGACGACAGGCCGAAGGCCCATCCTGCCGGGGCTGCTCCCGCGCATTCCTGCCGTAGATTCGGGCCTGTGGCCCTCAGTCCTTCGGACCAACGCGCGAGGCGTTGTCCAAAACGGCTTTCGCTGTCTTGTCGCGGCACTCGTGCGCCCCGAAGGAAGTGCCCTTGGGGTGCATCCTGTACATCGCGCGCATTATTTCGCCAATAGTTGCGGTCGATCGGCTCGACCGGGCTGGTCGGCGGTGTTTATTCTTTTCTCCCGCGGGTTCGGCGGATGACGCCTGCAGAACTTGCCGGTGCCGGTATTCGTGTGATGAACTGAAAGAGTGGATACAGGAACCAGATTCTTTTGGCTGCTGGTGGGTCTGACGTCGATCGCCATAGGCGCCATCGGTGTGGTATTGCCGTTGTTGCCGACGACACCGTTCTTGTTGATCGCTGCATTCGCCTTCGCTCGTTCCTCCTCGCGGCTGCATCGCTGGTTGCAAGACCACGAGTCCTTCGGGCCGTTGATTGACAACTGGCACCGTGACGGCAGCATTGACCGCAACGTGAAGCGGACCGCGATCATCGTGATCGTTGTGACACCGGTGATTACCTGGCTGTTCGGTGTACCGTTATGGATCATCGCTTGTCAGATTGTCGTCTTGAGCGCTGCCGCTATATTCATCCTGACCCGCCCGTTGCCGCCCGAAAGCCATCGCTCGCAAACGTGACGCACAGACGTTAGAGGGATCGAACCTTAGCTTCGATCCGACGAGGCTTAAGGCTGAGAACAGGCCCACCGCAGGGACGCCTATCTGCCGAACTGGATTATCCAGCCCGCCGTCAGAACGCGAAGTGTTCCTCGTCGATCGTCATCAGCGATTCGGGCCCCGCCAGCATCGTCTGCAGCAGCGAGGTCGTTCGCGGCAGGATCTTGGCGAAGTAGAAGTCAGCTGTCTGTATTTTCGAACGATAAAACGCCTCTTCCTTGGTTCCCTGTTCCAGTCGCTTGTAGGCGGCTCGAGCACTGGCGGCCCATGCTACGCCCAGCAACAGGTAACCTGAGAACATGATGTAGTCGACCGAGGCCGCGCCCACGGCATCTCGATTTTTCATGGCCGCAAAACCGATCTTTCGCGTGAGTGACCGCCACTGGCGGGTGAGCCGGACCAGCTTCTTGACGTAGGGCCTGATCTCCTTGCGGCGGCGCGCCTGCTTGCAGAAATCCAGGATGAAACTTGTCACGGGATCCAGCGCCTTGCCGCGCGTACCCAGCACCTTCCTGCCAAGCAGGTCCAGTGCCTGGATGCCGGTGGTGCCTTCGTACAACATGGCGATTCTGGCGTCGCGAACGTTTTGTTCAACGCCCCACTCACTGATGTAGCCGTGTCCACCAAAACACTGCATGCCTAAGTTTGCGCTTTCGAAGCCGGTTTCAGTGAGAAACGCCTTGATGATCGGCGTCAGCAGGTTGAGTACCTCGTTGGCATTCTTGCGTGCCTCCGGATCGCGCGCGCGGGTCAGGATATCGCCCTGGGCGCTGGCGTAATAAATCAACGCACGGCCACCTTCGGCAAAAGCTTTCTGCGTTAGCAGCATACGGCGCACGTCTGGATGCACGACGATCGGATCAGCCGGTCCACCGGGGTTTTTCGGACCCGACAGGGAACGCATCTGTAAGCGATCCCTGGCGTAGGCCAGTGAGTTCTGGAATGCCAGCTCGGAATGCGCGAGACCCTGCAGGCCGGTGCCGAGACGGGCGAAATTCATAAAGGTGAACATGTGGTTCAGGCCCTTGTTGATCTCGCCGAGCAGGTAGCCGGTCGCGCCATCGAAATTCAGCACGCAGGTTGAATTGCCGTGAATCCCCATCTTGTGCTCAAGGGCGCCGCAGCGGACGCCGTTTCTGTCGCCAACGGAGCCGTCGTCGTTCGGAATAAACTTGGGAACGATGAACAATGAGATGCCCTTGGTGCCCGGCGGCGAGTCCGGCAGGCGTGCCAGCACGATGTGTACGATGTTTTCGGCCAGGTCGTGTTCGCCCGAGGAAATAAAGATCTTCGAGCCCGTTATTCGATAGGTGCCATCGGCAAGCGGCTCGGCTTTTGTTTTCAACAAGCCCAGGTCGGTGCCGCAATGCGCTTCTGTCAGGCACATCGTTCCCGTCCAGCGGCCGCTGACCAGGGGTTCCATGAAGGTTTCTTTTTGCTCTTCAGAACCGTGTTCGTCGATGGTCTCCATCGCGCCATGCGAAAGGCCGGGGTACATACTCCAGGACCAGTTCGCAGTGCCGTTCATTTCGCGAACCGGCATGCCGATGGACATCGGCAGGTCCTGGCCGCCGTATCGCTCCGGCTGGTCCAGCGCCGGCCAGCCGCCTTCGATGTATTGCTGGTATGCCTCCTTGAAGCCGGCAGGCGTCGTTACTTCGCCGTCTTCGCTCATGTGGCAGCCTTCCTGGTCGCCCACGGCGTTCAGTGGGGCCACGACTTCCTCGGAGAACTTGCTGGCTTCCTCGAGGATCACGTTGGCGAGGTCTAGGTTTACCTCCTCGCAGCCCGGCAACGAAGCGTAGTGCCGGTTGTAGTCCAGCACGTCTTCCATCAAAAACCGCATATCCCGCAAGGGAGCTTTATAGGTGGTCATAGCGAGCTCTTTTCAGAGTACAAGTGTACGCACAACCGTACCACATGTCTGCTAGAATGCAATGCCCTCGCGAAGGAATGGACTCAAATCGGCCATGGCAATAGCGCTCCAGAAGGTCTCAAGACAGAAGCAGAAGGCGGAAACGCGCCAGAAATTGGTTGATGCAGCGGCCGCCGAGCTGGCCTCGGGACGCAGTTTCGATACGCTCAGCCTGCGCGAGGTCGCCAAGCTTGCCGGCATTGCGCCGACCTCTTTCTACCGCCACTTCCACGACATGGAAGGTCTTGGCCTGACGCTTGTGGAGCAATGCGGCGAAGCACTGCGCAAGCGGATTCACGACGTGCTGCACCAGGCGTCGGAAGGCCGCTCGCTGATCAGGGCCTCGGTCGAGACGCTCTTCGAGTACTTCCTCAGCAACCAGGGAATGTCGCGGATGATCCTGCAGGAGAGCATGTCGCGGCAGCCGGAGTTTCGACGTGCCGCTGAGCGGCTTATGCAGACCATGTCCAGTGACCTGGCGAATTACCTGGAAGAGGAAGCGCGCGAACGCGGCGTACCGCTGGGGCACGCGCGAACTGCCGCTGATTCGATGGTCGCCATCCTGTTCACGGCGGGAATCGCGCTACTTGATACGCCGGCCGATGAGCGCGACCGGCATGTCGAGACCGCCATTCTTCAGTTACGCATGATCATGCGCGGCGCAGAGGCCATGGGCCAGACATAACGAGGATACTTGCAGGTGAACATCGTCCCAGCCCGGGTCGGTTGCATGTAGAACGCTCTTGGCATGTGCCGTCCCATTACGGTCGCGCAGGCTGTCCCCGACTACTCGGCAAACGGTATCGGTTCGACGAGGCGTTCAAATTCCGTGTACGGCAGCCGTACCAGTTCGCTGTGCGAGCCGGCGTTAAAAGCGATCTGCTCATCTTCCCTGAGCGCCTGCGAGACGAATACCTTCATGTCGTACAGGTTGCCGAACGGCGGCATTGCGCCTGTCTCGCAATCCGGGAATGAACCTTTGAATTCATTCTCGCTGGCAAGCTCGACCTTGGCGGCGCCGAGCGCTTCCTTGAGTTTGTTCAGCTTGACGTGCTCGGAGGCCGGTGTGACCACCATTGACATCGTACCGTCGATCTTAACGACGACAGTCTTCGCGACTTCCTTGCCGGGGATATGTGTCGTCTCGGCAATTTCCTGTGCCGTGAATGCCGGTGAGTGAGCGATGGTGACGTATTTGACGTGCTCTTTGTCGAGAAATTCTTTGAGTCGTGACCCATGCATGATTCTCTCCTCCAATCTTCCGCAGGCACGTCATTCCCCCGAATCAGGCGTGCCCGGTAAGCTTCAGCCTACGCCCTTCGGCTGCAAAATTGAGCCTCGGAATCTGCCTATGTGCCGTGGGGATGCGTATGGGAAGATGAGTTTCCGCACAACGAACGAGGAGAGGCCAGCATGGGATTTGCGTTATCAGATATGAAATTGACGAGCTCCGCTTTCGATCATGGCGGAAGCATTCCTGCGCGCCATACCGGTGAAGGCGCCGATGTCTCGCCGGCACTGTCCTGGTCGGGCGCACCCGACGGCGCGGCTTCCTTTGCGCTGATCTGCCACGACCCGGACGCGCCACTCGTCTCTCCCGGCAACTATGGTTTCGTGCACTGGGTGCTTTACGGTATCCCGGCGTCGGTATCTCAGCTGGCAGAGGGAACCGACGACTACATCCAGGGCGTCAACAATTTCGGCAACAA
>JABDNG010000099.1 GCA_013001045.1 Woeseiaceae bacterium
CGATCTTTCTCGACAACGTGCTCAACAACAAACTCCTGTGGACCATCGCCCTGGCGAACGCTTTTGTATATTTCGTACGCTACGGCGTGCTGGACTGGGCGCCGACTTACCTGAGCGAGGCAAAACAGTTTTCGTTTAGCGATTCCGGATGGGCGTACGCGTCTTATGAGTTCGCCGGAATACCCGGCACCCTGCTCTGTGGGTGGTTGTCGGATAAGGTATTCAAAGGGCGGCGCGCACCAGCATCGATACTCTTTTTGCTGCTGACGCTGGTTTGTGTGCTGGTCTATTGGAGAAACCCGGTTGGCCATCCCAATATCGATATTGCGATGCTGATCGGTATCGGCTTTTTCATCTACGGACCGGTCATGCTCATCGGAGTGCACGCGCTGGATCTTGTGCCGAAAAAGGCGGCCGGAACTGCCGCCGGATTTACCGGGCTGTTCGGCTACGTTGGCGGCGCGGTCGCTGCCAACATTGTTATAGGCATGGTCGTTGATGCGGCCGGCTGGAACGCGGGCTTCGAATTGATCGCAGCTGCCTGCGTATTAGCGATAATCTTGATCTCGTTTACCTGGCAGGCCGAAAAACGAACGCCGTCACATTAGATTGCATGTTAAAAACAACGAAACGCGAAGAGAATTCTGAATCGAAGGGGAAGAACATGAACATGAGTCGCGTAATAGCGTCAGTCTTTCTTGGCCTTGCCGCCGCCACGGCACCAGCGATGGCCGAAAACAGCTGCATGGAAGGCCCGATGGCGCAGTTTGGCCGGTATGTCGGCGACTGGAAGATCGAGGACGAATCGTTCGCCCGGAACGGCAGCGGCTGGAGCCCCGGCAAGGGAGCTCGCTGGATATTCGAATGCATCGGCGATGGTACCGCGGTTCAGGATTTCTGGATGCCGAATGGCGGAGGTTATGGCACAAATTTGCGCACCTACAATCCGGACACCGACGCCTGGGAAATTGTCTGGGCCGCGCAGAGTCTCAACGGTTTGATGCATATTACGGCGAAACAGGCGGACGACGGCAGCATCGTCATGGAAATTTTGAAGCCGGAACAGGACCCACCACGGCGCATTATATTCTTTACCCCCGACGAAAGTGGCTGGTCGTGGGTGCAACAGTGGTCGTTCGACAGCGGAGAGACCTGGGTGGATGTTTATCGCATCAGGGCAACGCCTTTCGATTCTGAAGTGACGACGGGAGTAGACTGAAGCCGACTCGAACAGTCGGATAAGGATTCCTCGTGGGACCACTTCACGGATTCAAGATCGTCGAAATCGCCGGCATCGGTCCTGGCCAGTTGTGCGGTATGTTGCTTGCCGACATGGGCGCCCAGCTTATCCGGGTAGCGCGTCCTGCTGATGATGATTCCGACCTCTCGATACCGGCCAGGTACGACATCATGAATCGCAGCCGACCGACCCTGGCCGTCGATCTCAAGAACAAGCAAGGTGTCGAGCTTGTGCTGCGACTCTGCGAGGACGCCGACGCCCTGTTCGAGGGCTATCGCCCCGGTGTCATGGAAAGGCTCGGCCTGGGCCCGAGTGACTGCATGGCAAAGAACGAACGGCTTGTTTACGGAAGGATGACGGGCTGGGGGCAGGATGGACCGCTCGCCGATGCGGTCGGCCACGACACGAATTTCATCGCATTGGCCGGCGCACTCAACAGTATTGGCGACAAAGACAGGCCACCGCCTATTCCTCTCAACCTGGTCGCCGACTTTGGCGGCGGTGCGCTGTACCTCGCGATGGGCATGTTGGCAGCGATGCTGGAGGCAACCCGATCCGGAAAAGGGCAGGTCGTTGATGCCGCAATGGTCGACGGTGTCGCGTCGATGATGACCCTGTTCTACGGTTTGATGGCCAACGGCATGTGGACGGATAGCCGGCAGAGCAACTTTCTTGACGGTGCCGCGCCGTTCGCCAAAACCTACGAAACAAAAGACGGCAAATACATCGCCGTATGCGCGATTGAAACCCGTTTTTTCAAGGCGCTGCTTGAGTCGACGCGTATCACGGAGATTGACGCATCCGATCAGCACAAATCCGACAGTTGGGCGAAACAGGATGCAATCTTTGCCGCCCGGTTTAAGGAGAAAACCCGTGACGAGTGGAGCGAAGTTTTCAAAGGCACGGACTCGTGTGCCGCGCCCGTGCTATCGATTTCGGAAACGCCGCAGCACCCGCACAGCGAAGCGCGCAATACCTATGTCACGGTCGACGGCATCACGCAGCCCGGTCCGGCACCCCGATTCTCACGTACGCCATCAGCAATCAAACACGGTCCAATGGCGCCGGGCGAGCGTGACCATCAGGTGCTGTCCGATTGGGGGCTGAGTGAGGCTGAAATCAAGCGCCTGCTAACAGACGGAGCACCTTGGTCCAAGTCGACCGTGTAGACCGGCGTTATTCCGGATTACGTTCCAACGCGCTTTTCAGCCCGAGGTGTTCATGAAATGGCTGAAAGTCCTTGTCAGAATGTAATAGCGCGAGCCCGTTTTCAATGCTGAACGTTGCGATGATCGCATCGATTGTCTTGCGCACGGTGATTCCTTTTCTTTTCAAGGCCCTAAAATTCGCTGCGCTTTTCAGAGCGATAGCTGTATCAAGGACGTTCAGCACAGTGAGCGAAAGCAAAAGTTCTCTGGCCTGCCGATATTCGCTGTCCGACCGAAATCCCTGCAATACCTCAGTCAGCATCAGGTCGCCGATCGCGACGAGTTCTTCTCCGAGCAAAGAGTCGAGTCTTGCGGCTGCAGGCGTATTCTTGCCCGTGAAATAATCGATCCACACGCTCGAGTCGACGAGGATCAATCGTCGGTCCGCAGGTCATCGAGACTGCCTTCCCAGTCAAGCTTGCCGCGATATTCTCGGATTTGTTCCTGACGCTTCAGTTTAAGCAGTGCCTTGAGTCCCATCTCTACGGCCTCGCGCTTGGTGCGGATTCCCGTGAGTTTCAGGACCCGGTTCATGAGTTCGTCATCGATGACTATGTTTGTGCGCATGGGAATCCGTGATGTGTATCTTTATATAGAAACGTACACATTACACGATTAGGTGTGGTGATTCAAAGCCAGAAACGGTACCAAACCAGCAAGAATATGCGGCGATACTTCGATCCTCATCGATGCTGGAGGACACGCGCAGGTACTCGTATTTGCTATCATTTGCGCCATCAGGTGGCTCGCCGCCTCCGACAAAAACCAATAATCAGGAGCGATAATGAGCAAATCAGTTCTGAAATATTTTGATCGCGCGATGAACCAGCTGCGTGATCTTGGCCTGGTGCCAGACGTATCCGACGAAGCGCCGATTGTTGCACTCCTCAATCGCCTGACCCAACTCGACGAGGCCAAAGTCACCGCCATCGCTCGGACGATGAGCCAGGCTTCGCTGTTTAACGAGGTGGTTCGTGAACAGATTAGCTCGATGAAACTCGGCGCGCGTTACGAAGAGATTACGGACTCGTTCAACTCGATTCGCGACGACGCGAAGTCGATGGTCGAGCAAGTGGAAGACGGCAAGATCGATACGTTCGAGCGCATCAGTAATGTCTGGATGAAGGTGACACGTGGCGATATCGCGTCGCGTTTCCAGGACATCAAGGAAATCTACCTGGACGTCGCAAAAGACTCCAAGGACCAGATCGAGCGCGAGCACATCATTCTAAACGCCTACCAGGATTTCCGCGGCGCGCTCAAAGAGTCCGAGATTCTCTCGCTCGATGTTCTCAAGACGGCGGAGGGCCGGTGGGATGCGGCAAAGGCGGCCGTTACTGAAGCGGCGGATGCTGTTGCGGCCTTCGAGGGCGACGACCTGGTTGCCCGCGCGAAGCTCGAGCTCGCTCGCGATGAAAAAGTGCGCATGCTGCAGAACGATGAAGATCGCTATCAAATCGCCAAGGACCTGTCAGACAACCTGACGATCAGCTACAACACGTCCGAATTTGTGATGGCGCGACTGCATCAGACGACGAGTGCGAAAGAACGTGTCTACAAACAGTCCATCATGTTTTTCGGCACGAACGAAACCGTTCTGACCGCCCTTAGTGCGTCGTTCACCGGCTTGTTCGGTTTGCACGAAAGTACCGAAGCGCTCGAAGCCATGAAAGAGGGTATGTCGAAAAGCCTCGAGGACCTGGCCGACATTGGCGGCGAAGTGCAAGAGGCGGCAGTGCGCGCAGGCTACGGCCCTACCATTCGCGCCGACGCGGTCAAGAAGCTGGTCGAATCCGTCGTTAACTTCCAGGCACGCTCGCGCGACATTATCGAGGAAATGCGCGTGCTGGCGACAAAGAATGCCGAGGAGATTCGCGAGTCAGTGGAAGACGGCAAGCAACGTCTCGCACGGCTGATCCAGCAAGGTGGCACGCTGCCTCCGCCAACCGGTATCTAGATCTCCATGACCGCTGCGACCGACGCTGGCGTCGATAAGGCGCCGCTCGAAGATCTGATGGTGGCGATGGATGTCGTCGATACCCTCCGCCATCGTGATCTCATGGTCGACCGTGAGCTCGATTCGGACGGGCGACGGCAGCGCCTGCTTGCCCGGTTGCGGGAGATTTACGAGGCACAAGGCATCGAGGTAACGGATGCGGCCCTGCAGGCGGGCGTGGATGCGCTGGAGAAGAATCGATTCAGCTACACCCCCACGCCACGCGGGTTGTCCAACAAGCTGGCGCGACTCTACGTAAGCCGCGGCCGATGGTTCAAGCCGCTCGCCGGTTTCCTGGCACTTATTGGCCTTATCTGGGCCGTGTGGCTCTACACCGTCGAGTTGCCGGAGGCGCGCTTGCAGGCGGCGCTGCCCGCGAAAATCGAAGCGACGCATGCGCGAATTCATGCAGTGTCGAACGATGCTGCGGCGAAGAAGCAGGCGGACCGGCTGCGGGCCCAGGCCAAACTCGCCCTTGGCGCAGAAGATCGCCGGGGCGCCGAAGAGCTGCGCGGACAACTCGAAACGTTGCTCCGCGACCTCGAAACGAGTTACGAGATTCGAATTGTCTCGCGGCCGAATGAGATATCCGGCGTCTGGCGCGTGCCGGACCTCAATCCTAATGCCCGGAATTATTATTTGATCGTCGAAGCGGTTACGCCGGCCGGCAAGGTCATTGCAATTCGCGTTGACAACGAAGAAGACGGTCGCACATATGAGCGGTCGAAGTGGGGCCTGCGCGTCGACGAAGAGACTTTCGAAGCGATGGCCGCCGACAAGCGGGATGACGGCATCGTTCAGAACGACACGGTTGGCATCAAACAAGCCGGTCAACTGGATCCCGAATACAGCGTGCCAACTACCGGCGCCGCGATCACGGACTGGTAGCGATGTTATCCGGACGCGACACACTCGGTGAACTAAGCGCAACGCTGCGCACGGCGCGCCGAGAGCTCCAGCGACTGGATCGCGAGCTGCAGTCCACGTCCGGGTCGGCGGCGGCAAACCGTCAGCAACAGGCACAGGCGCTGAAGCGCATGGCCGCGACGCGTCTCAACGCGATTCGTCAAGGAGACATTGCTCAGCATATCGACGCGGCGGATTACAAGGTACGTAAAATTCTCGACGATCGAGAGGACGCATTGATCGCGCTGAGCGAGCGTGTCTCGCTGGCCGCCAAGGCCTTGCTGTCGCTCGAAGAGCGGCGCGACGAGTTGCATGATGAGGTCGATGTCGCTGCGCAGGCGCTGGCGGAACGGGAAGCAGCCGTGCAATCCACGCTCGAATCAGATGCAGGCTTTCAAGCGCAGCTCGAACAAACGCGCAAGACGGACGCAGTTGCAGTCAGTGCAGCGGAAAAGGCGCAAGTCGTTGCCGAAGACCGGCGCGAGAAGGGCAAACCATTCGAAAGCGACTCCTTGTTCATGTACTTGTGGAATCGTGGCTACGGCACGTCGGAGTACCGCGCCAACCCGCTTGCTCGCCTGCTCGATGCATGGGTGGCGCGCCTCTGCAACTATCAGGACGCGCGGCCTAATTACTGGATGCTGCTGGAAATTCCCAAACGGCTGATGGAACACGCGGAGCGAAAGCGCGCCAATGCGGACAGCGAATTGGACCGCCTGCAGGCGATGGAAGTCGAGGCTGCAACAAAGGGAGGTGTGGACGTCGCGAAGTCAGCACTTATGGATGCCGAGCAACGACAGGACGAGCTCGACGAACAGATAACCGAGTCGGAAAGTCAGCTACGTCAGCTGCAAACCAGGCAAAGTCAGTTCGCGGCGGGTGATGACCCCTATATTGCGCAGTGTCTCGGCCTGTTTGCAGAAGCCCTGCAACGTCGTGACGTAATGAACCTCACGGAATTGGCGCGCTCGACGATGACGACTGAAGATGACGCAATCGTTGATGATCTCCGTCACCTGCGTCGTGAAGAGGAAACGTTGCAAGACGAACTCGACCGTAATCGATCGTTGCACAAGGAACATCTGCGACGGGTCAAGGAGCTCGAACAGGTCCGCCAGAGATTCAAACGAAACCGTTATGACGACCTGCGCTCCGGGTTCGATAAAGGCGACCTGATTGTATCAATGATGCGCGAAGTGCTTGGCGGCGCTATCAGGGGGGGCGCCCTGTGGAACGTGTTGCAGCAGTACCAACGCTATCGCGATGTTGCGGGTGCCTGGCCGGATTTCGGTAGTGGTGGCATTACGCGAACCAGTCGACGCGCACCGACCCGGCCACCGACCTGGCACTGGCCCGGCGGCGCCGGCTCGCGTCGCCGCGGCGGCTTCAACATGCCGCGACGACCCAAGTCACCGAGGCGCGGTCGCGGCGGCTTTCGAACGGGCGGCAGCGTTTAGACAGCGCGACCGGGCGGAGGACGACCATTGAATCGGCTCCTCAAAATTGCGCGCATGTTTTCGCGACGGCCGAGAATGTTTCTGGAGCTAATCCGCTTGTTGCCGCGAAGCAGGAAGAATCGCCGGCGATTACTGTTCGGCAGCCTCGCGGTGTTGCTCGTCGGTAGTGTCGTTGCCGAATTCATGCTGCCGCCCAGAGATTTGCCGTGGCACGCGCTCGCCATCGACGATCGCGCCGGATTTTCCACGGACCTCAAGCTGGCGGCGATTGGCATTGGACCGGCATCGTGGTGCGATCGGCTCATCGGCCGTTCCGAGGTCCTGGAGACCACCGCTTTGGACCCGCATGACGGCGAGGGAGGCTGTGGCTGGTCGACGGCCGTTCATCTCGACTCGAGTAACGGCGTAACGCTCAGCGGCCGGCCGCCCTATGCGATGCGATGTCCGCTCGCCGCGGGCGCGCATATCTGGCTGACGAGTGTCGACTATCGTGCACGAGAAATCCTGGGCACCGGCCTCACGCGCATTCACCACGCAGGCACGTTTGCCTGTCGCCGCATGTACAATCGATCGCGCGGACCGATGAGCGAGCATGCTTATGCGAATGCATGGGACGTAACCGGATTCGAACTCGCGGACGGCCGCGTGGTGTCGGTGCAGAAACACTGGAATGCAAACGGGCCGCTGCGGACTTTTCTTCGTGCAGCACGCGACGATGCCTGCAAGATTTTTCGCGTTGTGTTGGGCCCGGACTACAATGAGGCGCACCATGATCATCTGCATGTTGATATGGGCGGCGGATTGCGGTGCCGATGAAAGGAAAGCCTTGTTACTGAGCGAAATTGCCGGTGCCGCCGACCAGGACTGAAGGCGCTTTTTTCCGGCTCAGCCGCTTGAAATCGTCCTTGTTGGACGCAAATCTGAAGTTCGATAATTTCTGGAGATCCGATAATGTTCAAGCGTGTTGCGCTGTTTCTGGCGACCAACCTTGCTGTTGTCCTGGTACTTAGCATCGTGCTGCGACTGCTCGGGGTCGATAGCATCCTCGACGAACGCAATGTCGGTATCAATTACCAGGCCCTGCTGATCCTGTCCCTGGTCATTGGCTTTGGCGGCTCGTTCATCTCGCTCGCCATGTCGAAGTGGATAGCGAAGCGCAGCACGGGCGCGCGGGTTATCACGCAGCCGGCGAATGCGGCTGAAGCCTGGTTGACCTCGGTGGTCGAGAACCAGGCACGCCAGGCAGGCATCGAAACACCTGAAATCGCGATCTATGATTCTCCGGACATGAACGCGTTTGCAACGGGCGCCCGGCGCAATTCGGCACTCGTTGCCGTCAGTACGGGCTTGTTACGGAGCATGCCTAAAGACGAAGTTGAAGCCGTGCTCGCTCACGAAATCTCCCACGTCGCCAATGGCGACATGGTAACCCTGACCCTGATACAGGGCGTGGTGAACACCTTCGTCATCTTCCTGTCTCGCCTGGTGGGCCACTTTGTCGATCGCGTGATCCTCAAAAACGACAGGGGCTACGGTATCGGCTACTTTGGCGCGGTGCTCGTGTCGCAGCTCTTGCTCGGCATCCTGGCCAGCATCATCGTTATGTGGGTGTCCCGCCTGCGCGAGTTTCGTGCGGATGCCGGATCGGCCAAGCTGAACGGTCGCGAGCCCATGATCGGCGCGTTGGCACGCCTCGAACGCGGCCGGCCCGGGGAGTTGCCCGAGTCGCTGCAGGCGTTCGGCATCTCGGGCGGCGCCAAACAAAAGATGACACGCCTGTTCATGAGTCATCCGCCGATCCCTGAGCGCATCGAAGCATTGCGTCGTCTGTGAGGGCCGAAGGCCCGATCGAATTCAATCGCTGACCACAGGTAGTGAGTAGACGCCGATTACCGGCAGGTGGTCGGAAATCTGCAACGCATCGCCCTGCAGAACATACGCGTTATCCAGCGACCACTGGTCACTGTAGAACAGGTAGTCGATGGTCCGGTCAGGGCTGCTTACGGTTGGATCATTGGGAAAGTGCGTGTACCAGGCCTCAGGATTGGCTGACCTCAACTGTTGCACCGACGGGACGCCACGGTACTTTTCATACAGCAAACTGATCTGCGGAGTCTCATCGAAATTACCGGTTTGTGCCGCGTGGATTCTTTGCCGTTGCCGATTATTGTCGGGTGGCAGCAAATTCAGGTCCCCGCCTAACACCCACGGGATTGCGGCGCTGTCCAGCGACTCGAGCATCGCCATTGTCCTGGCAACTTGCCGGTCCATGATGCCGGTGCCGGCACCCCAGGCCGCGAAGTGAGTATTTATTAGCGCCACGGTGCGATTATCTTCTGTTGCAATGTGAGACTCGAGCAGCGCGCGCTGGAAATCGAACGGGGTAACCAGGACATTGTTCGACTTTCTGGGTAACTGATGGCGCAGCGACTTTGTAATGCGGTACTTGGACAGCGTCAGCAGCTTCATATGAACCGGGCCAAGCACCTCCGGGTGAAACACAAATTCCGCCTTCCAGTAGGGCGCCTCGGTCTGACAGAGATAGGTGTCAGCCGGGAGCCTGGCCAGGAGTTCAGCGCCCTGGTCCGTGTAATAGGTGCGACTGTCTTCCCTGCCATTGATTTCCTGCAACAGGATAACGTCGGGATCTTCTTTTCGAATGACGTCTGCGACCTTGTCCAGCGTCCAGAATACGTGCTCCTTCGCCGGCTGGCTCGCCAGCGTCTTGCCCGCGATTGTCACGGCGGCGACCCGTTCCTCGTTATTGAGGTCGACGTCATAGAAGAAGACGTAGTTCTTGCTTGCCATGTACTGCACGTTGTAACTCAGGACTTTAAGGGGCGAGTCGGCAGTCCATGTCGGCGTATCGGCAGGGCAATCAATGCTTGCGGCCTCAATGTCGTCCGGTAAGTATGAACGTGCCCACAGCGCGCCGATGGCAATCGCAAGCACAAA
>JABDNG010000134.1 GCA_013001045.1 Woeseiaceae bacterium
GGCATAATGTGAGCACTCTCGCCGGAAAACTCGCTAACGTCCGGCTTGTCGCTTTCGATGTAGACGGCGTATTCACCGACGGTCGCTTCTATCTTTCCGATGACGGTATTGAAAGCAAAGCGTTCAACACACAGGACGGATTCGGTATACGACAGCTCGTCAAGGCTAGTATCGCCGTTGCGGTGATCAGCGGCCGAAAATCAGGCGCGGTGGAACGGCGCATGACGGAACTTGGCGTGCCTTATATCGTGCAGGGTTGCAGTGACAAGGTTGCCGCACTGGAAAGCATCGCCGAGCGCCTGGACATTACGGCCACTGAGTGCGTCTATGTCGGCGACGACATTCCGGATTTACCACTTCTGCAATACGTCGGCATACCCATCGCCGTCGCAAATGCGGTCGCTCAATTACACGAAGTGTGCGATTACACGACAAAGGCTGCCGGTGGTTTCGGCGCGGTTCGCGAGGTGTGCGAGCTGGTGATAGCAAGACAAGGCGGCAACTCGTGATAAGCCCACGCTATGTTGTGCTGCTCGTGGTCCTGACAGCCGGCGCGCTGGGCAGTTGGTACCTGGCGCGCACGCATACGGCGGCAGACTCTGACGTCCTGCCCTATGAGCCGGCGCATCGTGGTTATTACCTCAAATCGGCACGCATCCTGGGAACCGGCGAGGATGGCCACCTTCTCTATGAGATCGAAGCAGATCGCGCCGAGCAACAAACGGACAAGCGCATAGAATTTTCCGGTGTTCGTGTCAGGTACTCACCGGGGAGCAACATACCCTGGACTGTAAACGCGGATGCAGCCACGTTGCGTGAAGGTAGTCCCCGCATAACGTTGCGTGGTCATGTACGCGCCACCAGCAACAGCGAATCCGCCGATAACGAGACCGAAATCCGAACGCAATACCTCGAGCTCGACCCCGAACGGTTTGTGGCCGAAACCGACCAGAGAGTGCAGATTCGAATAGGTGCGCGCAGCCTTACGGCGACGGGCATGCTAGCATCACTCAACGATGACAGAATCGAGCTCAAATCCAACGTTCGCGGCAAGATTGCACCCTGAATGACTCAAAAAGCTCGCCAATTTCCGCGCTACATCGTTCTTCTTGCGCTCGCAATTTTTTCGTTTCCCGCCGTTAGCCAGATTACCGACCTCGATCTGCGCGTACCGTGGGACATCGACGCGGAATCAACCTCATTCGACGGCAAGACGTCAATGATCGTATTTACTGGCCTGCGACTCTCACAAGGGCGCATTAGTATCGAGGCCGATGAAGGCCGTGCCACCAATACGGAAGGCGAAGATGGCTCCTGGCGATTCTCCGGCAATGTGTCGATCGACATCGAAAACGGGCGTATCGAGTGCGAATCCGCCCAGCTCACATTCGCGCAGTATCAACTGCGGCAGGCACTGGTCACGGGTTCACCGGCGACTTTCGAACTGAAGCGGGCCGGATCCGATGAGATCACCTACGCGGAGGCAGGCCGACTCTTTTATGACGTCGACGCCGGCATTATCGAGTTTTCGGATCAAGCGACGATTAACGAGGCGGGTAACCAGATCTCTTCCAACTTCCTCGTTTACAACATCACGGAACAGCGCATCGACGCGGACTCATCCGGTAGCGATGACGGGCGGGTTCGGATCACGTATACACCGACCAATGGTAATGGTTCCTCGCCGGATGACGCGAGCGAAGCCGTGCCCCCCGAGGACGAAGACGAAATTCCATGAGCATTCTCAGCGTTCAGGAAATTTCGAAGAGCTACAAGCTCCGCAAGGTCGTCAAGAACATCTCCCTCGAGATCAAGAGCGGCGAAGTCGTGGGTCTGCTCGGTCCTAATGGCGCCGGAAAAACCACCGCCTTCTACATGATCGTTGGCCTGATTGCCGCCGACAGCGGCAAGATCCTGCTGGACGGCAAGGACCTGACGGCAAAGCCGATGCATCGGCGCGCCAAACTCGGGCTCGGTTACCTGCCGCAGGAAGCTTCTATTTTTCGTAAATTGACCGTCGAACAGAATATCCTCGCCATCCTCGAAAATCGTGACGATCTCGACCGCGCAGGTCGAGAGCAGGAACTCGAAAACCTGCTGGACGAATTACACGTCGCTCACGTTCGCAGTAACCTCGGCATCAGCCTGTCCGGTGGCGAAAGACGGCGAGTGGAAATAGCGCGGGCGTTAGCGGCCAATCCCCTGTTCGTCCTGCTCGACGAACCGTTTGCCGGCGTCGATCCGATTTCGGTTCTGGATATTCAGCGCATCATCCGACATTTGTGCGAGCGCGATATCGGCGTGTTAATTACTGACCACAATGTCAGGGAAACGCTCGGCATTTGCGGCCACGCTTATATACTGAGTGACGGCATTCTGATTGCCGCCGGTTCGCCCGGAGAAATTCTTGAAAATCAGCACGTTCGAGAAGTGTATCTCGGACAGGAGTTCAAACTCTGAGGCAGAATACTTGCAAAATGGCCTTGCGCCAGCGTATTTCGCCCATAGAGTCAATATAAGCATATGCTAAAACCTTCGTTGCAGCTAAAACTGGGTCAGACACTGACGATGACGCCGCAATTGCAGCAGGCGATTCGTTTGTTGCAATTGCCAGTCCTCGACCTGAATGCCGAAATCCAGGAAGCGCTCGAAGAAAATATCATGCTCGAGATGGAGGACCTGCCCGAGCTTCCACAAACCAGTGGCGAATCCACGGCTGAGGTCGAGACCATCAAGGCCGACGATCTCTGGCAGACGCGCTCGGCAGAACGTACCCAGGACGGCGGCTGGAACGGCGAAGGTCGCCCCATCAGCGAGTTTGCGGATGAATCCAGGCAGACCTTGCGCGAGCACCTGCTTTGGCAACTCGAGATGGAACACTTTACGCCGCGCGAGGTCATCATCGGCGAGGCGATCATCGATTCCATAAATGATGACGGCTATCTGACGGCCGATCTTGAAGATATATCCGCCAGCCTGGACAAGGAGTCCGGCGTCGTCGATTCAGAAATCGAACGCACGTTGACGAAGATCCAGCGGCTAGACCCGGTCGGTGTCGGCGCTCGCTCGATCTCGGAGTGTATCGTCCTGCAACTGAGCCAGCTCGAATGGGAAACGCCCGGTTTGCAGCTGGCAATCAGTATCGCAAGCGATCACCTCGACCTCGTTGCAAGCCGCGATTACGGAGAGCTGCGACGCGGACTTCGGACCTCGGAGGATGATTTGCACGAGGCGCTTGCGCTGGTGCGAGGCTGTAATCCGAAACCTGGCCTGGCCGTCAGCCCGCCAACGGCGGAATACGTCATACCGGATGTGTTCGTACGCAAAGTCGACAATCGCTGGCAGGTTGAAATCAGCCCCACCGGCGTACCTCGCCTTTCCGTCAATCAGCAATATGCGAAGCTCCTGCGCGGCAGCAGCGAACATGCGGTGCTGAAGTCGCAACTTCAGGAGGCACGCTGGTTGATTCGAAGCCTCGAAATACGCAATGAAACGCTGCTCAAAGTCGCGACGAGCATCGTCGCGCGGCAGACCGAGTTTCTGGAGCACGGTGACGAGTCCATGAAGCCCATGGTGCTCCGTGATATTGCCGAAGAAATCGACATGCATGAATCAACGATTTCGCGTGTAACTACTAACAAGTACATGCACACACCGCGCGGCGTCTTCGAATTCAAGTATTTTTTCTCAAGCCACCTGGCGTCTGCCAGCGGTGAGGACCAGTCGTCCACCTCGGTTCGCGCGAAAATTCGAAAACTCATCGGTGCCGAGAACCCCAAGAAACCACTGAGCGACAGCAAGATCACTAACTTACTCAAGGAAGACGGTATTTCGGTTGCCAGAAGGACGGTCGCGAAGTACCGTGAAGCCATGAATATACCGTCGTCCAGCGATCGCAGGAGCCGGGAGACGAGGTAGTCAAGTACGTAGGAAACACGACATTGAGGAGGACCACGGAACTGCTAGTCTGGGAGGCATAAACGTCGAGTTCGGGCCGTCACCGGGCGGGAGGTGTCACGGCGGATTCACACTACATAACGACAGGAGATCACTATGCAATTGAATGTTTCAGGCCACCACGTCGAAGTCACCGATTCACTAAGAGACTATGTTGAATCGAAAATTGAAAAAATTGCCCGACACTTTGACCTCGTGTCTGACGTCCAATGTATCCTCACCGTCGAAAAGCTACGGCACAAAGCCGAAGCAACCGCAAAGGTAAATGGCAGCACAATTTATTGTGAACATATTGAAGAAGACATGTACGTTGCAATCGACGGATTGGTAGACAAGTTGGAACGACGAGTACGCAAGTACAAGGAAAAGCTCGTTGACCATCACGCCAGAGACAAACAAAAGACCAAGTTTGCCTGACTCCGAATCTGACCTGTGCGACCCGTTGGTCGCACAGGTCACCGCAACCCGAATCCTGCCCTATGTCGCTCGAAAAAATCATCCAACCCGACGGCGTGTTGTGTAATGCAACAGCACGTAGCAAGAAACATTGTCTCGAAATCTTAAGCGAGTTGCTGGTTCGGTCCGATCCCGATATTTCCAGCGAGTTGATCTTCGAATGCCTCGTCGATCGTGAACGCCTGGGATGCACAAGCCTCGATAAAGGCGCGGCTTTTCCGCACTGCCGCGTCGACGGCATTGATGCCAGCAAGGCCGCGCTAATGAAGCTCTCGGAGCCGGTCGATTTTGATTCAGCCGATGGCGAACCCGTCGATCTCGTTATTGGCATGGTGGTGCCGATGCAACTGGACGACGAGCACCTTGCCGATATCAATCTCGTCACCCGAGTGCTGGCCGACGAAGGGCTGCGCGCGCGTCTTCGCGGCATAAACAGCAGCAGCGAGTTGTACAAAGCGCTTGTCGACGGCTCCCGGCTCGTCGCGCCCGAAGCTCCATGTCTAACGAACTCCGCCTGATCATCGTCAGTGGCCTTTCGGGGTCCGGCAAGACGGTGGCGCTACACGTGTTGGAGGACCTGGGATACTACTGTATCGACAATCTACCGGCCGCACTGCTGAAGGCAGCCGTCCGCGAAGTTCGGTCTCGCGGCAAGGGCTCGGCAAAGTTGCTGGCCGTCGGGGTCGACGCGCGAGCCCGCACGGCGGACCTGAGTTCGCTCCCGGAACTTCTTCGAGAACTGGAGGAGCAAGAGGTCGTTGCGGAAATTATTTTTCTGCATGCCAGCGACGAGATTCTCCTTAAACGATACGGCGAAACGCGACGCCGCCACCCACTCGCAGAGCAGGGCACGGAACTGCACGCGGCGATCGATGCCGAGCGAGAGATTCTCGCGGAAATCCACAACGCCGCAGACCTGATTATCGACACCTCCCAAATCAGTATTTACGAGCTTGCCGATATCTTGCGCGCGCGTGTCGATCGACGACAAACGGAAAAATTGTCAGTCCTGATTCAGTCGTTCGGATTCAAACACGGCATCCCAGCGGACGCCGACTTCGTTTTCGATTTGCGAAGCCTGCCCAATCCCTATTGGACGCTCGAATTGCGGGGCTTCACAGGACTGGACAAAGAAGTCTCCGACTTTCTGAACGCTCAGCCCAGCTTTACAGGAATGTTCGAGGACATACGCGACTTTCTCGAGCGCTGGATTCCTCATTATCAGGAATCTCACCGCGGCTACCTGACTGTCGCACTGGGCTGCACCGGCGGACAGCACCGATCGGTCTGCATGACCGAAAAACTCGCCGCCACGTTACGGGCGACAAACGACCCGGTTCTCGTCCGCCACAACAGTCTGACGGGGCATCGTCTCAAGCCAGACTAAGCTGTTAAACTCCGCCGGCATGGATGCGCGAGATCACACGAAGGCCAACCTGCAGCTGCTGCAGGAGCGCCTCAACAGTGGTCGTATGCGTTCTGCCCGCGTCATGGTCAACAGCCTGCACCCATCTGAAGTCGCCCGCCTGCTCGAATCCCTGCCCCTAAAAGAACGCGCGGTGCTATGGGAGATCGTCGGCTCCGAGATCGAGGGCGATGTCCTCGTCGAACTCGCAGAAGAAGTTCGCGACGGCCTGATCGAGGGTATGGCAACCGAGGATTTGATCGCCGCGGCTGACGGCATGGAAGTCGATGATCTCGCCGACTTGCTCGCCGACTTGCCCGAGGCTGTCACCCAGGAAGTTCTGCAGTCACTCGACAAACAGGACCATGAGCGCCTGAAGCAGGTCCTCGCATTCGATGAAGAAAGCGCTGGCGGCCTGATGAACGTCGATATCGTGACGGTCCGCCCCGACGTTACGCTCGAAGTGGTTTCCCGCTATCTCCGCGCAGTCGGTGAAATGCCCGACGGCACGGATTCGATTTTTGTCGTCAGCCGTGACAATGGATATATCGGCTCCCTGTTTCTGTCACGCCTGCTGACCGGCGATCCGGAAGAAATGGTCGCGAATGTCATGTCGACGGATGTCATGCCTATTCCCGCCCACACACCGTCGGCACAGGTGGTATGGGAATTCGAAAACCGGGACCTATTATCGGCGCCTGTCGTAGACGATAATTTTCGCGTGCTGGGTCGAATCACCGTGGATGATGTTGTCGACGTCATTCGCGATGAAGCCGAACACTCTTTGATGAGTGCGGCGGGGCTGGACGAAGAAGACGATATGTTCGCGCCCGTCGTAAAGAGCGCGACTCGCAGAGCGCTGTGGCTCGGCGTTAATCTCGCCACCGCCTTCCTGGCCGCAGCGGTTGTCGACCTGTTTCAGACAACGCTCGACAAGATCGTGCTGCTCGCGGTTTTGATGCCTATCGTGCCCAGCATGGGCGGTGTTGCGGGCAGCCAGTCGCTGACGATCATCACGCGTGCGATTGCGCTGGGCCAGATCAACCGCGCCAATGCGCGTGGCATTCTGCGCAAAGAAGTCCTGGTTGGCGTCCTCAACGGCTGTGCCTGGGCCATCGTCGTCGCCGTCCTGACCTATTTGTGGTTCGGCGATTGGCGCGTCGGCGCTATCATTGGGGCCGCGATGATTATCAATCTCGTCATCGCTGCGGGTGCCGGATTCGGCATTCCATTGATACTGAAGAAGCTTCAGGTCGATCCGGCGCTGGCGGGGGGCGTGGTGCTGACCACGGTAACGGACGTCGTCGGTTACATGGCTTTCCTCGGGCTGGGCGCGATATTCCTGCTCTAATCGCCCTCATGCGTCCGAGTGAAAAGCGCTTAGATCCTTTTTGATCCAGTTCGGAGCGAACAGTCGTGGGACGTCGGCGCCCGTCACAAACGCCCGTAGTTCGTCTTTGACATTCATCGCGTCGCGGTAGCCGAGCTTGATCAATTCGCGCGTGTAGGCTTTTTCAAACAGCAAGAAGCTCAACAAGCGGTTCTCGCCAGGATTGCTACCACCGACACCGCGCAACAAGGCGCGTATCGCGAATGGCAGTTCAGTGCGATGTCGGTGCGCGATAACGCGCAGGTCTTCGCTCGGCACAATCAGCATCGTGTCGATTGGACGCATATGAGCAACGGACTCGGGCCTGTTATCCGACGGGATCGAGTCGATCAGCTGATTGATCCGAGTAATTCGTTCCAGGTCGGAATAGAGACCGTCCATGAACAAGGTATCGAGCATGTAGCCAGCGATATGCGCAAAGCTGGGCGGCTCTGGCCCCGTGTCGGAGACCTGGTCACCCGTCTCATCGCGAATGCCGATGACCAGTATTCTGTCTGCACCCAGATGCACGGCCGGGCTAAGTGGCGTTGCCTGTCGCATCGCACCATCGCCAAAAAACTCATTGCCAATTCTGACCGGCGGAAAGATCATGGGAACGGCGATACTCGCCATGATGTGGTCCAGGTTCAACTCGCTCCGCAAGCCCAGGCGCCGCGTTCGCTGCCAGCTGCGCTGCTTGTCGATCGCCTCGAAGAACGACGTCGATCGCGCGGAGGAATAGCCCGCTGCCGTAATCGCGATCGCATCCAGGTAGCCGCCGTCGATCGCATCCTGGATACGGGGAAAATGAACATTGCGACTCAAGAGCGAGCGCAGCGGCGCATTGTCGAGCAGCGATTTCGGCGCGCCGACCAGCCAGCCGCCCAGCACGATCGAAGTCAGCCAGTGGAGGCTGCTCTTGAGCATCGTGAGGTGGTCCGTTTTATAAACGTGGTGACAACGAAAATGCCCCCACACCTGCTCCAGCTCGGCAACGGCGGAGCGCAGATGTTGCGCGCGAGACGCCAGGACCACCGAATTTACGGCGCCGGCCGACGTACCGCTGATGACCGCGAATGGATTGCTGCTATTGCGCGGCAGCAGCTCGGCCACTGCTTTTAGCACGCCGACCTGAAACGCGCCACGGGCGCCGCCACCCGGCAAAACGAGGGCCGTTCTAATGTCGTTCGCTGGCTGTGTCATCAAGAAATACAGGTAGTTACGGGCTTACTTTCGTACCGACAATGATACAGCGTATTATAGTGGCCGTTTCGCAGCCAAGAACTGCGGCTCACAATTGAGAATTGAGATTCTGTATATGAAACACGCGCTTACACTTATTCTCGTCGCAATGGCCGGTACCGCCGCCCTCATGCTGGCACCGGGCAGTGCAGCGAGCGACCAGCCGCCGGTCGGCGGTGCGGCCCCCGAATTCGAACTGGCCGACCAGACGGGGCAATTGCATTCCCTGGAAGACTACCGCCAGCAGTGGGTCGTTCTCTATTTCTACCCGAAGGACGAGACCCCGGGATGCACCACTGAGGCCTGCGAGTTTCGCGACAATATATTCGCGTTTCGCGAGCTGAACACGCAGATTCTTGGCGTGAGCCTGGACGACATCGATTCGCACCGCGAATTTGCAGAAAACTACTCATTACCGTTTCCGCTGTTGGCGGACACTGACGGCAGCACAGCCGACGCATACGGCGTCAAGACGCGCATGTTCGGCATGACCGTTGCCAAGCGTCAGACATTCATCATTGGTCCCGACGGCAACATCGCAAAGCATTACGAAAAGGTGAAACCGGCCGATCATTCGGCGCAG
Organism: Woeseiaceae bacterium; assembly: GCA_013001045.1. Taxonomy (GTDB): domain Bacteria; phylum Pseudomonadota; class Gammaproteobacteria; order Steroidobacterales; family Woeseiaceae; genus UBA1847. The sequence goes on from JABDNG010000134.1 coordinate 9,013, forward strand.
GTTATCGCCGATCTGAAATCGCTTGGCGCTGCTACAGGTGAATCAATCGAGCTGCAGCAGGCGCAGCAATCAATCAGTGAAGTGCCCTGATTGCATCGTCGAGTCCGGCGATGGTTAGCGGATACATACGATCTTCCATGAGTTCCCGGACGAGTTTCGTCGACGGCGTATAGTCCCAACGTTGCTTCGGCTCCGGGTTGAGCCAAACGGCCTTCGGGTAGGTGTTGAGCAAGCGCTTGATCCACACGGCGCCAGGCTCTTCGTTCCAGTGTTCGACACTGCCACCCGCGTAAACGATTTCGTAGGGGCTCATCGTGGCATCACCGACGAAAATCAGCTTGTAGTCCGAGCCATACTTGTGCGCGATATCGAGTGTCGGTGTCTTTTCCGAATGACGGCGCCGATTGTCTTTCCACAGGCTCTCGTAGACGAAATTGTGAAAGTAGAAATACTCGAGATGCTTGAATTCACTGCGCGCCGCCGAAAACATTTCTTCGCAAATACGCACGTGGTCGTCCATCGACCCGCCGATGTCGAGGCATAACAGAACTTTCACGGCGTTGTGTCGCTCCGGAACCATGCGAATATCGAGCAGCCCCGCATTGCGCGCCGTCTTGTCGATGGTGTCATCGAGATCCAGCTGGTCCGCCGCGCCCTCACGCGCGAATTTTCTGAGCCTGCGCAGCGCAACCTTGATGTTGCGCGTGCCGAGCTCGATGGAATCGTCGAGGTTTCGATAGTCGCGCTTGTCCCACACCTTTACCGCACTTCGATTGCGCGACTCTTGCTGGCCCATACGCACACCTTCAGGATTGTAACCGTACGCTCCAAACGGCGAGGTTCCCGCCGTACCGATCCAGCGGTTGCCGCCCTCGTGTCGTTCATCCTGTTCGTCCAGGCGTTCCTTGAGCGCGTCCATCAGGGCCTCGAATCCACCCATGGCCTCGATCTGCTGGCGCTCCTCTTCGGAAAGCATCAGCTCTGCCTGATGACGCAACCAGTCGTCGGGAATCTCCTGCATGAGATCTGCCAGGGAATCCTCGACGCCTTTGAAATAAGCGCCGAAGATTCGATCGAAACGGTCGAGGTGCGCTTCGTCCTTGACCAGGCTGGCACGCGCCAGGTAGTAGAAATCGTCGACGCTTTGACCGGCGAGTCCTGTTTTCATTGCGTCGAGCAACGTCAGCAACTCGGTGATCGACGTTTTCATCCCGCCTTCACGAAGCATGTAAAAAAACGGAATCAGCATGGCGTTTACTGCGGGTTTGTCCGCCTGTCGAGAAATACGAGCTGCTCGAACAAGTGCACGTCCTGTTCATTCTTGAGCAGCGCGCCATACAGCGGCGGAATTGCACTGCGCGCGTCGCCGCCCCGCAATACGTCCGGTGGAATATCTTCGGCAAGTAACAGCTTGATCCAGTCCAGCAACTCCGATGTCGACGGCTTCTTCTTCAAGCCGCGTACGTCACGCACTTTGTAGAAAGCGTCGAGGGCTTCGCGAAGCAGGTCTTTCTTGAGGTTCGGAAAGTGAACGTCGACGATCGCCGCCATCGTGTCTTTATCCGGAAACTTGATGTAGTGAAAGAAACAGCGTCGCAAGAATGCGTCCGGGAGTTCTTTCTCGTTATTACTCGTAATGACGATAATCGGCCGGTGGCGCGCTGTGATCAGCTTCTTGGTTTCGTAGACGTAAAACTCCATGCGATCGAGTTCGCGTAACAAATCGTTGGGGAACTCGATATCTGCCTTGTCGATCTCGTCGATCAGCAGCACAGGCTGCTCTTCGGACTCGAAAGCCTCCCAAACCTTGCCGCGAACAATGTAATTGCCGATGTCATGCACGCGATCATCACCGAGCTGCGAATCGCGCAGACGCGCAACGGCGTCATATTCGTACAGCCCCTGCTGCGCCTTGGTCGTCGACTTGATATGCCACTCGTGCAGCGGGCGGCCCAGCGACCTCGCCACCTCAATGGCCAGCTGCGTCTTACCTGTGCCCGGCTCACCCTTTACGAGGATTGGCCGTTCGAGCGTTACCGCGGCGTTGACCGCCATGGTCAGGTCGTCGGTCGCGATATAGGAACTTGTTCCTGTGAATCTGTTATCCGTCATTGGGGTATCCGTATCGAGCGTCGCCTGCCATCTTACCTTTCGGCCGGGGTCAGCGTCAGCCTGTGCTCGGCCGGGCCGGGGAGAAACGGGCTCGACAGACCCTGCACCCAGGCGTCGTGTCCGCGGCCATAAAACGGAGACAGCGGGTGGCCGCTCTGCCCGGTTGGCATGTGAAG
>JABDNG010000085.1 GCA_013001045.1 Woeseiaceae bacterium
GAAGAGATCCATCACGATAGCCGTAGCCGAGGTCGACGGCCCATCCGGGCTTGTAACGCTCTTCGGCCAGGCGAACGCCGGCGTCGCGAGCATCGATTTTTGCATCCGCAGCGAGCAACGCCGGGTGAAGCGCAAGCTCGTCGATCAACGTTTGCTGTTCCGGGAGATGGCCCCAGGCGGGCAGCTTGTTCGCAATCGGGCGCGTTGAAGCCGCTCCGACCCATTGCGACAAGGCAGCACGTGCGGTACGCCGCTGACGTTCGATGTCGATGAGCCGATCGTCCAGCCGACTCAATTCCAGTTCGGCACGCAGCACATCCTGCTGGTCCTTCTTGCCAACCGAATACAGGGATCGGGTCACGGTGACCAGGTCGTCGAAGTACGACCGGGAGTCGCTGACGATGGCGTGTGCGCGCTCCCAGTAATACGCGTCGAGCCAGGCAGAACGAACCGACGTCAGTACGTCTCGTGCGCGGGCGTCCGCATTCCGGTCCATCTCCGTGGCCAGGGATTGGAATTGCTGCGTACTGAGCGAGCGGGTCTTCCCTGGCGGGAACGCCTGCCGTATGCCCAGTTGCCCCTGCGTCATCGCCTCCGTCGAGAAGCCGCCGGATTCGATCGGAAAGTTGGCCAGTCCCACACGTAATACAGGATCCGGCAACTGACCTGCAGCCACGGCCTGTTCTTCGAGCGCGTCGGCCCTGGCCTGAAATTCGGACAGCCCGGGCTCCTGACGAAGTGCCAGGTCTTCCGCTTCCGCCAGGGTTAGTGGTGGCGCAACCTGCGCTGTCGCCTGCTGTAACGACAGCAGGACAACGAAGTACGCGGCTACAATGTAGCCAAGCGGCCGTTTGGATTTATTGGAGTGGGGTCCGCCCCCACGGGTCAAAAACATCAATGCGATCTCCTTCGTGAGTCACCGAGAAAAAACCGGTTACGCGCGAAGGAATCGCTATTTCAGATAGACGCAGTAGTAAACGTTGAGCGGGACACTCGCCGGAGGTGGTGGACTTCGGGTGCTATGCCAACCGCGATACTCGATGGGCTTAAGGGCCGATTCGAAAGTAAGCGGGGGCCCGATTGCGATCGGAGAATCGTTTGGAACGTCGTTGAGTTCGAGCTTAACGGTCCGCCCGTCGTAGTTGAGCTCGTCAAGCAGGCTGCAGTCGGTCGCTGCTATCGAACATGGCATCTCACCTGATGCCGATTCTTCAGCTGCCATGTGACCGCCATGCATCGCATTGCCGGATCGCTCATCTTCATGTGACGGTGGACAACGCGGGCAATCGTGCTCTTCCATGTCGCCAAGGGCCATGGCACACGGCTGCATCACGAGATTCAACCAGGCAACGACAAACACGCCCAAAATGCTTCGCATTCTGGTCGGGCGCGCTCGTCTACTGTCCGATGCTGAACTCAAGCCAATCTTCCTCGTATCGCATGGCGACCTTAATAACTTAGGCCAACTGTGCCTCATGGCCATAGCGATATATACCTATCTTCCCCGCCAAGAATACAGCGCCAGCGTGGCCTCTCGTCAAGGACCGGTCGCTCACTTTATGAGGGCTGCCAGGTTAGATACGCAATAGATACCGTGGCAGAACACCACGCAAACAATTTTTGCGGTTTGGAGCCCTCCTACATGCCGCTATTCGATCGCTTCAGCGACAGAAAATTTCACAGATTCTGTAAATTATTGATTTTCAAAGAAATTTATTTTCGACTTTCGAGCAAAAAAATAGGCGGCCTCAATAAACTGACTATATCTAGCAGTTTTTCGGAAGATCATTGCCCCAGGCGATCACACATCGAAGTCGTCAATCGCACCAGGCTATCGCAGTCGCCGGTGCGCATCCGCCCGAGGCAGCCTCATGAATCTCGAGCGGCGCCTGCTCATGCCGTATGTGTCGAGGCGGACGCTTCGCATTCACAAACAAGCGCAATTTTCGTACGACATTTGGTCGCTGCTGGTAAGGCAGTTTGACCCCGGCGTATTGGCCAGCGGCGCATCGCCCGTTGGCCTCGATCCGATTCACGCTATCCGTGATTCTCGCGAAAACTTCCATGTCTTCGCCAATTTCGACAACTACCAGTTGGCTGTCACCAAGGTAATAGACCGAGAAAAGACCCAGGTATCTGTCCTGCACTACCCGGCAATTGAGGACCCGGACATTGGTGCGATTTCACTCGCATACGTCATCAAATTGGTGGAGGCCGCTTGTCTTCATAAATACGCGGGGATCGAGTACCTGAGGCAACTCCTTAACGACCGGGTCGACAGGCGAGTCTTGGAGCGCGTTTGCGGCAAGGGAAATTTGAGCCGGCATGATATGGCGCGGCGAGCCGGCGTTTCGGCGGGGAGTCTGAAGGCACAGAGCGGCAGTACCTCCGAAGGCACAACACAACAACAGAACACTCGACGAACCGTTGTCGAAAGGTTGTCATCGTGACGACACGGATCTCGTCATTGACCGACATCGAGGTTCTGTCAGCAGCCTCCCG
>JABDNG010000146.1 GCA_013001045.1 Woeseiaceae bacterium
GGTGGTACTTGGTCAGATACAGGAGCAGCAGGTATTTCATTCCGTAGAACGAAAAGCGCTCCCAAAGCTCGGTGGCAAAACAGACATAGAGGCCTTTTGGGTGGCCCAGAAACTCGGCGTCGTGTGAATAGTCGTCCGCGGTCGCGGCAACGGAATCGGTCATGGTTTCCCCCGAATTGTGTCAGCCGCCCCTGTCGTTGCGCTTCCAGGCAGCAGAAGGCTACGCATTAAACACTATTTGGCGCCCTTTCGGCTACTTGACGACGGGCTATCCGTCTGCCGCTGTCGCCTCTTCGGCGGTATCCCGCTCCTTGGGTACGAACAGTCGCGCCATGATGATGCCCAGTTCGTAGAGTAGGTAAACGGGCACGGCGAGCAGTGTCTGGCTAATTACGTCGGGCGGCGTCAGCAACATACCGACAATGAATGCGCCGAGGAACACATACGGCCTGGCCTTGCCGAGCGCTTCCACGGTGGTCAGCCCCGTCCAGACGATGAGTACGGCGGCAATCGGCACCTCGAATGCGAGACCGAAAGCCAGCACGATCATCATGATGAAATCGAGGTAGGCCGTGACGTCGGTCATCACCTCGACGCCGTCGGGTGCGACCGCCGTCATGAAGCCGAAGATCAACGGAAAAACGAGGAAGTAGGCGAAAGCGATTCCGGCGTAAAACAACAGGATCGACGATGTCAGCAGGGGCAGCGCGAAGCGTTTTTCGTTCTTGTAGAGCCCGGGTGCAACGAATGCCCAGGTCTGATAGAGCACGATCGGCATGGCGATGAAAAGCGCCACGTAAAACGTCAACTTGAAAGGTGCCAGCAAGGGCGACGCGACGGCCGTAGCGATCATCTGCCCGCCCGGAAGCACCTCCCTGAGCGGCTCCGAAACAAACTCGAATATCGTGCGAGCAAACGGCAGCAGCCCGATAAACACTGCTATTACAGCGGCTGCGACCTTTAACAGACGGCCGCGCAGTTCGACAAGGTGGGACAGTAATGTACCTTCGCCGAGATTCTCGCCGGACTCTTGCGAGGCATCACTCACGCGCTTGTTTCTTTCTTGTCGTGTTCTTCGGCATGCAACGGCGAGAACGTGTCATCTTCCCGGGGCGTCAACAATTCCTTGGGATCGATGCCGATGTTCTTTTCGACGTCGAGCTCCTCTTCGAGTTGGCGCTTCATGACGCGCGTCATGCGTCGTGCCTGTCCAAGCCAGCTGCCAATCTGGCTGGCAACGCGCGGCAGCCTCTCAGGCCCCAGCACGAGGAGCCCGATCAAACAGAGCAATACAAATTCGGAACCACCTATCCCGGACATGGCAAGTATTAATCAGACCTTGTTTTTCTTGTGCGCATCCTCGGCCGGGGTGTTGTCGAAGTCGGCATCCTCGGAAGACTCGCTGATCTGATCAGCGGGCTTGTCGGCCTCGTTGACGGCCGAGCGAAAGCCTTTGACGGCGCTTCCGAGATCTGAACCCAGGGTGCGCAAACGTTTGGTGCCGAATATCGCCAAAACGATAACGAGCACGATCAGTAACTGTACGGGTCCGATGTTGGAGAACATCCTAAAACTCCTGGGGCCCTGCCCCGTGTCTAATGGCAAAATCTGGACGCCGACCGAGGCCGGGTCCGAATTATGTTCATGATACCCCCGCCCGGGCAACAAAACCGTACCGGTGTCACACCACAATTGTGGACATTCTGCTTTTACTGTTTTCGATACGAACAGAATGTCCCCGATTTATGATTCTAGCCAGAACGTGACCGGACCGTCGTTCACGAGGCTGACCTGCATGTGGGCCCCGAACGCGCCGTTCTCGACGGTATCAAGACGTTGGCGGCAGATGCCTACAAGTTGCCCGAAATAGTCGGCACCTTTCTCCGGTGGGGCCGCTTTCGTGAAGCTCGCTCTCGTGCCCTTCCTGGTATCCGCCGCAAGGGTGAATTGTGGGACCAGCAGCAAGGCCGCGCCCTCGTCCAGCAGGCTCAGGTTCATGCGCCCCTCTGCGTCGGGAAACACGCGGTAACTCAAGATGCGCTCCGCGAGGCGCGTAACGTCACGGTCGGTGTCGTCACGGTGAACGGCGACGAGCACCAGGAGGCCGCGTCCTATGCGGCCGATAACGTCACCGTCAACACGGACCTCGGCGCGGCTCACACGCTGTAATAGACCTATCATTTTGACCCGATTTCCCTGAATTCGGCCCTGCCCGGGCCTTTATCAATACTCGACGCAGAATGATAAGCCACAATGCGTGCGCCGAGATGGGAGACTTGTTTGTCCGGCGGGTGGGAAATGTCGACACACATTGGCCCCATCTGGGTGCCAGGGACGGCGAAATAACGGGCAATCTCGGCGCCGGGCCAGGGACGGAACAGTCCCGGTCCTTGGACCGGGGCTTTTTCCCAGTAAAATGGGTTATCCACAGGCTTCTAATCGAGGGAAAACACAAAAAAGTGGGAAAAATAACTTAATTATATTTCCCACCCATATGTTATTGGCATCCGCGCGGGCGACCCCTAGACTAGCTCGAGACCCAACAACCACGGACCCATAATGAAAAGAAGACAATTCGTCGGCGGCCTCGCGGCGGCCGCAACCCTGGGGGCTTGCGCCAAAGAAGACGGCGGTTGCGACGGCGACGCGGGGCCCGCCGGGCGGACCTTTGAATGGTCCTGCGTCACCTCGTGGCCGCCCAAATTTCCGGGTCTCGGCATGGCGCCCGAGAATCTTGCGGATCGCGTAGAGGCCGCGTCAGGCGGGCGGCTGAAGATCAAGGTTTACGGCGCGGGCGAGCTGGTGCCCGCATTTGAGGTTTTCGACGCTGTTAGCCGCGGCACTGTGGAAATGGGTCATGGCGCGTCGTATTACCACAAGGGGAAAGTCGACGCGGCGCAGTTCTTTACGGCCATACCCTTCGGTATGACCAATCTCGAATTGAACGGCTGGCTCTATTACGGCGGCGGCATGGCTCTCTGGCGTGAGCTCTATGATCCCTTCAACCTCGTGCCGCTGCCGACCGGCAACACGGGCGTTCAAATGGGCGGCTGGTTCAATAAGGAGATCAACTCCGTCAACGACCTCAAGGGGCTGAAGATGCGCATTCCAGGCCTCGGTGGCGAAGTGCTGCGCCGGGCCGGTGGCACCCCGGTGACATTGCCCGGGTCGGAGATTTTCACGGCGCTACAAACCGGCGCGATCGACGCAACGGAATGGGTTGGTCCCTACAACGATGCGTCGTTCGGACTGCACAAGGCGGCGCGCTATTACTACTACCCGGGCTGGCAGGAGCCTGGCCCCGGTCTCGAGACAATCATCAACAAGGGGGCGTGGGACGAATTGCCAGCCGACCTTAAGGAAATCGTAAGTACGGCGTGCCAGGCTATTAGCACGGACATGGCGGCGGAATACACTCACGGTAATGCGACGTCGCTGCAGCAGCTGAAACAAGACCCCAAAATCGACATCCGGCCATTCCCGCCGGAGGTGCTGGGCTTGCTTCGTTCAATTACGCGCGACGTCGTCGATGAACTGATGGCGAACGATCCCGCGGCGGCCAAAATCGGCAAGGCCTATTTCGACTATCTTGAAATCGTTGCCGCGAATTCGCGCATCGCGGAGCAGGCGTATCTCGAAACCCGACAAGGCTGACAACGTAGTCGAAATTGCGATCGTCGGAGCTGGCATTATCGGCATCGCGACGGCTTACTACCTGAGTGTCAAGCACGGGCGAGCGTCAGTTTTGCTCATCGATTCTCGTGCGCCGATGAGCTACACGAGCGCTCAATCGGGCGACAACTTTCGCAATTGGTGGCCACACCCGACGATGACCGCGTTCACCAATGACAGTATCGACCTGATGCAGAGCCTGGCCGTCGAGACCCGCAACCGCTTCAACATGACGGATCGCGGCTACGTGCTGGCAACACGACGAGCCGACATCGGAGAGTTAACTGCGGCCGTGGGGTCGCGTATCGATGTCGACGTATTTTCCGATCCTGGTCTGATTGGAAGAAAGTTTCCCGCGCTAAGCGATGACATCAGGCATGTGGTCCATGTAAAGCGAGGCGGTGATTTCAGCGGGCAACAACTGGGGCAGTACATGCTCGAGCAGTTTCGCGAGGCGGGCGGCAAGCGCCTTAGCGGCGACGTGACTGACATACGGAACGACAAGGCTTATGCGATCAAGATTGACTGCGAAGATGGTATACGTATCGTTGAAGCCGACGTCGTTATTAACGCGGCGGGCCCGTTTATTAAACGAATCGGCGAGATGCTGGGCGTGGACCTGCCTGTCATAAATATCTACCAGCAAAAAATCGCGTTCGACGACAAGCTTGCTGCAATCCCGAGAGACATGCCGTTTTCTATCGATCTGGATGAAAAGGAACTGGCCTGGACCGACGAGGAACGCGCTCTGCTTGCGGAAGACCCGGAGTGCCGCTGGCTAACGCAAATGATGCCGGCGGGCACGCACTGCCGACCAGAGGGTGGCGAGCGGGGAACCTGGGTCAAGCTCGGTTGGGCCTACAACCAACGTCACAGCGAGCCACAACATGACCTTGAAAACGAAACCGCCAGGGATCCGCAGTTTCCCGAGATCGTTATGCGCGGCGCGGCCGCCTTGTTACCGTCGTTGACGCCGTACATTCAAACACCGCCGGCACGCTTTGCCCATTACGGGGGCTATTACACGATGACGACAGAGAACTGGCCATTGATTGGACCAATGGGGCCGACCAATGCGTACATCGCCGGCGCGATGTCCGGGTTCGGCAGCATGTCGGCATGCGCGGCCGGCAATCTCTGCGCCGCGTGGGTTTGCGGTCGCGAGCTACCCGATTACGCTACGCTCTTGAGCCTGAAGCGTCGTGACGATGCGACGTTGATGGCCGAGCTCGAAAAAGCCACGAACAAGGGCCTGCTGTAGGCAATATCGTCGCGCCAGCAAAAAGGCCGGTTGCACCACGCAACCGGCCTTTGTTTGCAGCGGCAGTGAATACTCTGCCGGCAATTACACCGCTGGTCTTACCAGGTGTACATGCCTTTCAGATACCAGGAGCCGCCCTCGTAGTTTGCTACCGTGCGCCGCGGATACTGCAGGCCGACGCTCAGTCGGTTGGCGTTCGGCGGACCAATCGTGTCAATGAACTCGTCAAAAACATTGGATCCGCCGAGCACGACACGCCAGTTGTCATTAACCTGCCAGCCGGCCTCGAGATCCACATAGTATGTCGAATCAATAACGGCGCTCGGATCAGCAGCGGCGCCTATACGGCCGCGCTCATCATAGTGTTCGCCGAAGAAATTGATGCGGCTCATGATGTTGAACTGCTCGCCGATGATAAAGTTACCCGTAAGCGTCCAGCGATGCTCGGGGTAGTTATTCTCGATGTCTTCGACGAGATCGTCACCGACCGGTTGAATGCCGCTAACCAGCTTCTGACCGACGACATCGACCGTGTTGTAGGCGTAGGCCAGCGCGAGATCGAGGGTGGTCGTAGCGCCGAGATCAAATGACGACGTTGCGACGATATCGAGGCCTTCGTGCTCCACGTCGATCGCGTTGGTGTAGAAGGAAATCGAGCGCGCCGGTGCACCTGGCGGATCGCTTGGCTGCGGCGGAACCGGGATGTTGCCCGTCCGGTAAATACGATCATCCACTTCTATCTTGTAGACATCGGCTGTCAAAGTAACGACGTCACCGATATCGGCCGTGAAACCTGCGCTGATATTCGTCGACGTTTCTTCGGTCAAGGCCGTACCACCGGCAGCAACAACATCAGGGTCGTTAACAGGGAACAAGCCTTCCTCTACCTGCAGTCCTGTCGTGCCGTCGAATGTCGTGATAATCGTGCTGATATTCGACTGCCCCGGCGTGGGCGCATGGAAACCCGTGGATACCGCACCGCGCAGAGCAAACGCGTCATTCACTCGGTAGCGTGCGGCGACCTTGCCGTTCAACGTGCCGCCGAAGTCCGAAAAGTTCTCGTAACGTGCCGCATACTGAACCATGAACTGATCCGATACGTCGTGCTCGATGTCGGCGTAGATCGCGACGTTGTCGCGCTTGAAGTCGCCCGCATTCTTCGGCTCAACGCCGCGGAAACCGCTGGATCCTGCTCCCAGGAACGAGTTGGGCTCACCCGCGAACGCGGTAAATGTCTCCTCACGCGCCTCGAAGCCGAATGCGACATTGACGGCGTCACTCATGGGCAAAGAAAAGTCGGCGTTGACGTTCGTCTCTTCCTGCGCGTATCCGCCGACATCGAATCCCCTTTGCGGAATCTCGCAAGCAGGGCAGACGCCAACCAAAGCGACGTCCGGATTGACCGTGTTGTTCAGGAAGTAGTCGAGTTCGTTTTTGCCGAAGACATAACTGACGTCGTACAGCATGCCGCTGTCGAACTCACCTTTCATGCCGACAACGAAGCTCGCATCGTCCTGGGCGCCGTCGAGGAACGGTGTGAAACCGCCTTGCAGCCCGGTGTAGCCATTAGCCCGATGGGCCGTCAGGCTCGAGTGGTCGAACGGGCGATAGAAGAAGCGATAACGACCGTCCGTTTCCGCGAGGCTGAAACGAGCGTAAAGATCCGCCGAGTTATTGAGCGCGAATCCTGAATTGACGAAGAAGCGCACGCCTTCGGTCTCCGGCCGTCCCCAGGTCTGTACGAGCGGGGCATCACCGAACGGCGCGTCCTGTCCAACCTCGGAAAAGCCGGCATCGATGCGCGCCTGTGCATCAGGCCGCTGAATGCCCCGTGAGAGCGCGTCGTTGTCGACATATTCAATAGTAGCATTGACAAAGCCGTCGTCGCCCACGGCAAAGCCGATGTTGCCGCCAACATGCAGGCTCTGCTCGCCCTCGAAGTGCTCGCCGTATTGAAGTTTCAGCTGACCGCCTTCGTCCGCGTTCTTCAGGATGAAGTTGATGACGCCGGCGATGGCGTCCGAACCGTATTGCGAGGCGGCGCCGTCGCGTAACACTTCGACCCGCTTGATGGCGAGGCCCGGAATCATGCCGATATCGACGCCGTGCGCACCGTTACCGGCGGCTGGCGCGAAAAATTGCACGAGTGCCGAACGATGGCGGCGCTTGCCATTGATTAGGACCAGCGTTTGATCTGGCGCCGTGCCGCGCAATGACGTAGGCCGCACGAAAGCGCTGCCGTCTCCGGTTGCCGGCGTTGCCGTATACGATGGAATCAACGCTTTGAGATTGTCGGTAAGATCCGCCGTGTTACCAAGCGCGCTGAAGTCGTCTTCGTTGATAACGTCTATGGCTACCGGCGAGTCTCCTGCGGAGCGCGGTTTGGCGCTACGCGTGCCCGTAGTAATAATTTCTTCAATGAGCTCTTCGCCCTGTGCGTTGGCCGTCTGAATCGAAAGTCCGGCACCGGCAACGATCGCCGCCAGCACGCCAAACGAAATGGTCTTGATTTTCATTTTTATGTCTCCCCCTACTAATTAACCACAAAAAATACGGTAGCCGATCGACCCTTTTAATGCAACGTATGAAGCAGTATTGTCGCGTATGAGCCTGTATTGGCGCGCATTTGGAGGTCGCTTCGATCCGAAAAGGGGATACAGGATAATGAGCTACGCGATTCACAGGAGCCTGCAAACATCGCCGCCACGCGCCGTGCGGGGCGACGGCCCTTACGTGGTAGACGCCGACGGCAAACGCTATCTCGATGGTTGTGGCGGCGCGGCCGTGTCCTGTCTTGGCCATAGCCATCCGGCGGTCATCGCGGCGATCCAGAAACAGGTGGCGCAACTGCCCTACGCACATACCTCATTCTTCACGACGGATGTCATGGAAGAGCTGGCCGAGACCCTCACCGATCAGGCGCCCGGCATGGGGAAAGTACTCCTGCTCAGCGGCGGCTCCGAGGCGATCGAGGCGGCCCTGAAATTGTCCCGCCAGTACTTCGTCGAAATTGGCGAGCATGCACGTCACCTCTTTATTGCTCGCAGACAGAGTTATCACGGCAATACCCTGGGCGCACTGGCGGTGGGCGGGAACGAGTGGCGACGCAAGAACTTTGCACCGTTGATGGTGCCGGGCAATCATATTTCACCGTGCTTCGAGTATCGCGAGATGCGCGGCGATGAAAGCGCAGCGCAATACGGGCGGCGTGTGGCCGATGAACTCGAAGACAAGCTGCAGGAGCTAGGACCGCAGAACGTCGCCGCGTTTGTGGCGGAGACCGTCGTCGGCGCTACGGCCGGCGCGGTTGTTGCCGTGCCGGGCTACTTCGAGCGTATTCGCGAGATTTGCGACCAGTACGGCGTACACCTGATCCTTGACGAGGTTATGTGCGGTACAGGCAGAACCGGCACGATGATGGCGTACGAACAAGAGGGTATCGAACCGGACCTCGTCACAATGGCGAAGGGATTGGCTGCCGGTTATCAGCCGGTCGGCGCCTTGTTATGCAAGCCGCACATCACGGATGCAATTAAAGCCGGCAGTGGCTTCTTTCAGCACGGACATACCTTCATGGGGCACGCGACGGCTGTCGCCGCGTCACTGGCCGCGCAGAGAGTCATACGCGATGAAAACCTGCTGCAAAACGTTGTATCCCGCGGCCGTTCGATCCGGCAGGGGTTGCGAGCAGCGCTTGCCGACCATGAGCACGTGGGCGATATCCGCGGGCGAGGCCTGTTTATCGGCGTTGAATTCGTGAACGATCGAGAAACAAAGGCGCCGTTTGAGCCGACGCTGAAGATTCACAATCGTGTCCAAAAGGCGGCGATGAGCGAAGGCCTGATGTGCTACGGCATGGGCGGAACCATCGATGGCCAGCGCGGCGATCACGTGCTATTCGCGCCGCCCTACAACCTCGACGATACGCATGAATCCGAACTCGTCGAGAAATTTACAAGAGCCGTTCAGGCTATATCGCTGACCGTCTAGCTGCCGTAGATCTTGTTGGGCAGCCAGGTCACGAGGTCCGGGAAGACCGCGAGCAACAGCAAGGCCAGCACCTGGATAGCGACGAACGGAATCGCTCCGCGATAGATTTGTGCCGTGCTGACAGAAGGCGGCGCGACGCCTCGTAAATAAAACAACGCGAATCCAAACGGCGGCGTAAGGAACGATGTTTGCAAATTGATCGCAATCATTATGCCGAGCCATATGGGATCGAGGCCCATGGCCAATAACACCGGGCCGACGATCGGCACGACCACAAACGTGATCTCGATGAAGTCCAGCACGAAGCCGAGCAGGAACATCACGAGCATGACCACGATAACGGCTCCGATTACGCCACCGGGCAGGGCTTCGAGAATCGCACGCACACCATCGTCGCCCCCGTAGCCACGAAACACGAGCGAGAAGATGGAGGCGCCGATCAGGATCAGGAACACCATGCTGCTGATACGCAACGTGGCACGCATTATGTCCCGGAGTCGGGCAAGATCGAGTTGTCGGCGCGAGATGGCAAGCAGAAGCGCGCCCATCCCACCGACGCCGGCGGCTTCGGTGGGCGTGGCGAGCCCCATGAGAATGGAGCCCAGAACAGCGAGGATCAGGATGAGCGGCGGCAGTAGCGCGCGCAACACCCTGCCAAGGGAAATCGGCGCCTCCGCGTCCCTCCGGTGCGCAGGCATGGATGCCGGCCGAAAAAACGCAACGCCCAGAATGTACAGCATGTACAAGGCGACGAGCATCAGCCCCGGAATCAACGCCCCGGCAAACAGATCGCCGACCGAAACGGTCTTGGGCGAATAGATGCCCATTTCCAGCTGCGCCTGCTGATACGCCGTCGTCATCACGTCGCCCAGCATGACGAGGATGATCGACGGCGGAATGATCTGGCCGAGGGTTCCGGATGCGCAAATGGTGCCCGTCGCAATTTCCTTCGAATAACCGCGCTTGATCATGGTCGGTAGTGACAGCAGCCCCATCGTGACAACGGTGGCGCCCACGATTCCGGTGCTGGCTGCAAGCAACATGCCGACAAGCGTTACCGAGATGCCGAGCCCGCCGCGCAAAGTGCCGAACAACGAGCTCAGCGTCTCAAGCAATTCTTCAGCGATGCGAGCGCGTTCCAGCGTTACGCCCATGAAGACGAACAGGGGCACCGCGACCAGCGTCTCGTTGGTCATGATGCCAAACACCCGGTTGGGCAATCCATGAAGCAGGGCCTCATTGAAGCCGCCGCCGATAACGCCGATGCCCGCGAAAATCAGCGCTGTACCGCCGAGCGTGAACGCGACGGGAAAGCCCGCCAGCAATACCAGAATGACGACGATGAACAACAGTGCCGCGACCCATTCCATCGTCAGCGCCGCCGCAGTGTTCGAGACGAGCGCAATAGCAATGCGGCGCCCTGCACCGCTACAGCAACAGGCATGAGCAGCAACACGGATTTCAACATCGGTATCAACGGGTACGGCAAACCACCGGACTCCCGCGAGGCTTCGCGGAAACTCCATGACGCTGCGGCGAAGTCATAGGAGGTCCATGCCATGTAAATGCATAGCGGCCAGAGAAAAATGATAACGCCGATCAGGTCGATCCAGGCGCGCCGCGTGGCGCTCATCGTTCGATAAAACACATCAACGCGCACGTGCTCTTCTTCGCGCAACGTGTAGGCGGCGCCCATCATGAAGACGACGGCGTGCATCCAGATGACGGATTCCTGCAGCCAAATCAGACCGGCATCAAATACGTATCTCATCACGACAATGACAAACGTTATGACCACCATGAGCACGGTTAGCCAGGCGACCGCGTTGCCGGTGATGGTGCTTATTCGGTCGAGCAGACTTTCGGGTGGTTTGTCGCTCATGGTAACGACGCGACGATCAGGTGCGCCAAAAGGTCGGCGTGATCAAGACGAGCAGCGTAAAGATTTCCAGTCGACCGAGTAACATGCCGGCGATGGCTATCCACTTGGCCGTATCCGTCAGCGACATGAAGCCGCCGGCAACATCGCCCAGCCCGGGTCCTAAGTTATTCAGCGTCGCCGCGACGGCCGAAAATGCCGTGACCTGATCGAGGCCCGTCGACATCATGAGAAGCAGCATGGCGCCGAAGACGATGATGTACACGGAGAAGAAACCCCAGACAGCATCCACGACGCGGTGCGGAACAGCCTTGTTGCCGAGCTTGACCGGTATCTCGGCGCTTGGGTGTACGAGGCGCATGATCTCGCGAAAGCCCTGCTTGTAAACGAGCAGCCAGCGAATGACCTTGATGCCGCCGGCCGTCGAACCGGCGGAGCCACCGACAAAGCTGGCGAAGATCAGCAGCACCGGCAATGCTGCCGGCCAAACCGAGAAATTCTCCGTGGTAAACCCGGTTGTTGTTGCAATAGAGACGGCCTGGAACAGGCCGTTGATAAAGGTCTGGCCTGCGTCGACGAAGCCTCTGTGCAGGTACAGGATGCTTACCACCGCAATTGACAACACAATCAGCACGACGCTGTATGCGCGAAACTCCGGGTCCTGGAAATAGTGCTTGACGGAAACGTATCGCCAGGCAAAAAAGTGCAGCGAGAAGTTAATGCCGGCAACGAACATAAAAAATACGGCAACCAGGTCAATGGCCGCGCTGTCGAAATATCCGATGCTGAGGTCGTGTGTGGAGAAACCACCGATTGCGACGGTGGAAAACGCGTGACACAGTGCATCGAACCAACCCATGCCGGCCAGGCGATAGCCGATCATGCAGGTAATCGTAAAGGCGAGATACACGTACCAGAGCGCTTTCGCCGTTTCTGTAATTCGAGGTGTGAGCTTGGTGTCTTTTACGGGACCCGGGGTTTCGGCCCGGTAGAGCTGCATGCCGCCGACGCCGAGCATCGGTAACACGGCAACGGCCAGCACGATGATACCCATGCCGCCAAGCCACTGCAGTTGCTGCCGGTAATAGAGTATGGAGATGGGCAAATCATCGAGGCCCGTGAGTACCGTCGCCCCGGTCGTCGTCAGGCCTGACATCGACTCGAAAACCGCGTCCGTAAAAGACAGCGAAAGACCTTCAGACAAAAACAGCGGCGCCGCGCCAAAGGTACCGAGGACCGTCCAGAATGCCGCGACGACGAGAAAGCCGTCACGCAAGCGCAGGTCCTTGCGCGAGCGATGCACAGGCAACCAGAGCAAGAAGCCCATCGCGAGCGTTATCCCGAAGCCCTCGACAAACGGCAGCCAGGAGTGATCGTTGTAGTAAAGGCTGAACAGAATCGGCGGCAGCATCGTCAGGCTGAACATCATTAACAGCAGCCCGAGAATACGTTGTACGACTGTCCAGTTCATTTTCTAGCAGGCCCCCACTAGACGAAAGAAACGCCGACCTGGAAAAGACTCTCAAGTTTTTCGATCTTGCGGCGATCCGTCATGAACAGGATCACGTGGTCATCTGCTTCGATAACGGTGTCATGGTGCGCGATGATGACCTGGTCGCCACGCACGATCGCGACGATTGCCGTTCCCTTCGGCAGGTCGATATCTTCGATCGCGCGACCAACTACCTTCGAATTCTCTTCGTTGCCGTGTGCGATCGCTTCCATGGCTTCCGCTGCGCCACGGCGCAGTGAGTGCACCTTGACGACATCGCCGCGGCGCACGTGTGCGAGCAGCGAACCGATCGTAACCTGTTGCGGCGATATCGCGATATCGATGCTGCCGGCCTCGACAAGATCCACATAAGACGCGCGGTTTATCAAGGCCATAGCCTTGTGAGCGCCAAGACGCTTGGAGAGCATGGAGCTCAGAATGTTGGCTTCTTCCGAGTTGGTTATTGCGCAGAAGACATCGACGTTGTCGATGTTTTCTTCGAGCAGCAGTTCTTCGTCCGCCGCGTCGCCAACGAGTACGATCGCCTTGTTGAGCTGTTCTGAGATATCGCGCGCGCGCTGCTGGTCGCGCTCGATGATCTTCACCTGGTTGGTTTGCTCCAGGGCGAGTGCGAGCCGCACACCGATATTGCCGCCGCCTGCGATGACGACGCGGCGTACAGGATCCTCGAGCCGACGAATCTCGCTCATGAACACGCGGATGTCCTTGCGATCGGCGATGAAAAACACTTCATCGCGTTCCTGAATGACCGTGTCGCCATCGGGAAGCATCGCTTTTCCCTGGCGATAGATCGCGGCAATTCGGCCCTCAGTATTCGGGATGTGATCCTTGAGCGTTGCGATGCGCTGACCGACGAGCAGACCGTCGCGATCGGCCTTGACGCCGACAAGACGTACGCGGCCATCGGCAAAGTCGAGCACCTGGGACGAGCCCGGATAAAGAATGAGCTGCTCCACGTAAGTGCAAACGAGCTGCTCAGGGCTGATGCGAACGTCGATGGGAATCGCATCCTGCGTAAACAGCTTGGTGGCATTCATGTAGTCGGCCGAGCGAATGCGCGCGATTTTTGTCGGTGTTCGAAATTGTGTGTACGCGACCTGACACGCAACCATGTTGGTTTCGTCGCTGTCGGTCAGGGCGACGACAATGTCGGCATCGCTTGCGCCGGCGCGTTCGAGTACCTCCGGATACGCGGCGTGGCCGACGACGGTACGGATGTCCAGTCGATCCTGCAGGTCGCGCAGCACGTCGGATTGTTTGTCGACGACGGTGACCTCGTTGGCTTCCTCACGAGACAAATGATAGGCCGCCGAGGAGCCAACCTGACCAGCGCCGAGAATGAGAATTTTCATCGAAGATAGTCTACATCAGATAAGGAAACGGTCTCGTAAAAAATCGCGGCCACGGTTGTTCATGAGACCGTTTCCAAATTTGCATAACTCAGAACCAGCCATTTGGTGCCCGCTGTCTCAAAGTTAACTTCCACCCGGGCATGAGCACCCTGCCCTTCGCAATTGAGAATGACGCCGTCGCCAAATTTCTTATGGCGGACGCGCTGGCCAAGGCGAACGCCAAGCTCATTGCCCGGCGCAGCTGACGCGCGTCTGCGTTGTGTTGACTGCGCCGAGCGCATCGGTCTCGAAACCTGCACTCGAGGGCGAACTTCCTCCACATGCTCGTCGGGAATCTCGGCGATAAATCGCGATGGCTGAGAATAATTATCCATACCGTGCAGGCGCCGTTGTTCGGCGTGCGTAATATAGAGCGCCTGTTTAGCGCGAGTGATTCCCACATAACAAAGGCGACGCTCTTCTTCCAGGCCGTTGGGATCGGCGATGGATCGCTGGTGCGGGAACAAGCCATCTTCCATGCCACACATGAAGACCAGTGGAAACTCCAGGCCTTTGGCCGAGTGCATGGTCATCAACTGGACACAGTCTTCCCAGGCATCGGCCTGGCCCTCGCCCGCTTCCAGTGCCGCGTGCGACAGGAACTCGTCGAGCGGCGCCATTTCCTCGGCCGGATCGGGCTCGAAGCCCTTCGCGGCACTGACCAGTTCTAGCAGGTTCTCGACGCGGGTTTCGCCCTTTTCGCCCTTGTCCTTCTTGAAGAAATCAATGAGGCCGCTGATGTGAATGACGTGATCGACCTGGTCCTGCAGGTCGAGCCCGCGCGTTTCTCTGGCCAGCCGCTCGATCAACGCGATGAAGGCTTTGACAGCGTTGGCGCCACGGCCACCGACTTCGTCGCTCGCAATAGCGCCGGCTGCACGCCACAGCGAGCAGGCATTGGCGCGCGCATACGCACGCAGCTGCTCGACGGTGCGCGCGCCGATGCCGCGCGTCGGCTTGTTAACCACCCGCTCGAAGGAGCTGTCGTCGTCGCGATTCGACACGAGGCGCAGATACGCGAGCGCATCCTTGATTTCGGCGCGCTCGAAGCACCGCAGGCCGCCATAAACACGATAGGGAATGGCGGCGTTGATCAGGCTTTCCTCGAGCACCCGCGACTGGGCGTTGGACCGGTACAGCACGGCACAGTCGGCGCGCACATTGCCCTGGTCGATCCAGTCGCGCAGCCGCCCGATCACGAAGTCGGCCTCATCGCGCTCGTTGTACGCCGAGTACACCTTGATCGGCTCGCCTTCCACACCCTCGGTCCAGAGGTTCTTGCCAAGCCGGGCGCTGTTGTTGGCGATGACGGCGTTCGCCGCGTTCAGGATCGTTGCCGTCGAGCGGTAGTTCTGTTCCAGCTTCACGATGCGCGTGCCGGGGAAGTCCTTCTGGAACTGGTGGATG